>JALURJ010000315.1 GCA_027016915.1 Desulfurococcales archaeon
CGCTTCAGGGGGTGTTAGAGGAGCTTGAAAGGAACATTGTCTCCAAGCTGGCCGGCATGAGGGACAGGATAGGCGACGGGGACTCGGAGCTGGCGCGGGAACTCATAGTGTGGCTCGAGGCGCTTGAGAGGATCGAGCGCCTACTCGGGAGATCCCCCTCTACACCCCCCAAGTAGGGGCTCCACCAGGCTCATAACCTCCTCAACCACTTCCTCAGGGCTCCTGGTGGCGTCGACCAGTCTAAGCTCCCCTACATCCACAAGTCTCAGGTAGGTTTCCCTCACCCTCTCCAGTATACTTATCTCTTCGAACCTCCTCCAGCTACTCCCATGCTTCCGCCTAAGCCCCTCCTCGGGAGGCACGTCCAGGTATATGGCCAGGTCGGGCCGAGGCACATACCTGTTTATCTCCCTTATCCAGCCGAGGGGGACCCCGCGGCTCCCCTGGTAGGCCATGGAGGAGTAATAGTACCTGTCCAGCAGCACAACCTTCCCCTCCTCCAGGGCTGGCCCAACTATTTCGACGTAGTGCAGGAGCCTATCGGCGGCAAAGAGCAGCGCCTCTATGAACGGCGCCTCGGCTGAATCCCTGGGCAAGCTCCCGATGAGAGCCTTGTACTCATCGAACCTTGGCTCCCAGGAGACAACCACCTCGAACCCGCACGCTCTGAGCCTCTCAGCCACCATCGAGGCGATGAGCGTCTTGCCGGAACCGTCCAACCCCTCAAATACTATAAGCCTACCTCTGGTGGACAACCACCTCACCCCTATAGGCGTCCACCTCGACCAGGTCCCCGTCGCGGGTTATCTCCAAAATTTCCTTCGGAACACCGTCGACCAGGGGTATACCCCCCAGCACGCACCCAGCAACTATGATCGGCTCCGCCCTCACAGCAATCATTGCCTTGGGCGCTACACCGTTCTCGGCCAGTGCGTAGATCACGTAGGAGCCCACAGTACTCCCCCTACCCGACTCAAACACCAGTATACGCCCAGCAACGCTTCTCCCTGACCCGTCTCTAAGCACACCCGTCCCAGGGTCAACATCGCCTAGGAACGACAAGGGGCCCCTCACCACCAGGGCCTCGCCCCTGGCCCTCCCCTCAACCAAGCTCCTACCTCTAAACCTTCTAACCCTACCCACTGTAGGCATACTCCACCATCTCCTCGATGCCCGCTACAATAGCCTTTACGCCGTGCATCCTGGGTAGGTAAAAGGCCGCCTTTACAGAGTTGGTAGCAACAACCTTGAACCCTCTGCCCCCAAGGGGGGCCACAACGGGGCATGTGTCCCTCCACACCTTGACACCGTGGTTCTGGAGCTTCTCAACTAAGCCGTGCTCAAGGGCTTTCAGGAAGATCCCCCTTGACACGCCAACCCAGAACTCCCTCCTAACCTTGCCCCGGCCCTCCAACAGTTTAGCCAGCATAGCCAGCTCCTCCAGGGAGGCGTGGGGGCAGCCTAGGTAGAGCAGGTCGGGCTCCTCCCCGCCGCTCAGCCTCTCCTTAACGGAGAGGAGTTCTGCTCGTCCAACCTCAACCTTCTCGAGGCCGGGAAGCTCCCTCCCATACCGGGCGGCCTCGGGAGACACACCCTCTATCAAGCACATAGCCAGGCTTCCCAGGGCCCCGGCCGCAGCGCACAGCTCTTTAACCCAGTCCTCCCTCCATGAAGGAACCCCAGATATGTAGGGGACACCTTCGCCCGCCAGCTCGCCCAGCAGGCCTCCCAGGAGGCCTGCACTAGTGGAGTCGCTGATCCCGGCGCCCGAAACGTCCACCAGTAGGGAGGGCCTCCGGTTCTCCTCTAGGTGCATCCCCGCAAGATAGGTCCTGCCCACAATGGCCGCCATCAGCGCTAGTGGACCGCCCTCCCTATTGGTCTTAGCCCCATAGACAGTGTTGGCGTAGGCCACGGCGCTGGACTCCCCCCAGGCCAGGTGCTCGCCGAGCCGCGGCCTCCTAAGATAGTAGGGCGTACATGTTAGTGCTAACTCGAACCCCATGGTCCTGAGGGCCCTGAGGGCCCTGAGCTGCTTCTCGGCGAAGCCTCGGTCTATCCCCATAGCCTGCCAGTTGTCGGAGTCCATTCCGATGGGATTCACTGTGGCATACACGGAGGCTTTAGCGCCCATCCCTGCCAGCCGCTCGATAAGCCTGAGCCCGGGCTCGCCAATATTGTTGTAGGATATCCCTGAGACGTGTGCATGAACTATTGGTATAAGCCTCTCGGCGCCCAGCGCCTCGCCCACCTTAACCACAACGCGTAGCGCTAGGCTTGCTGCCTCCCCCCTCTCACCATCCAGTATCTTCTCCTCCTCCCGCGTAAGGTACATGGAGACCCCCACACCGGTTCACGGTATCCGAGCCCGCTCGTACTCGATCCCTCCAGCCACGGGCTTGGTAGCGTCCAGCCCCATCTTGGAGCCCACGCCGTCGTCACTGCTGGGATCCAGGCTCGAAATCCTGGCATTACCTATGACCACCAGATCCCTGTGGGCCTGGAACCTGGTAGCGATAGCCCACTCCACCTGCCGGGGGTCGTCAGGGTCCACGTCCGGATCCACAACCACGACGTGTTTGAGGCTGGGGTGCCCCGCAAACGCTGCGATTATAGCATTCTTAGCATCACTATCAACCGTCTTCTCTATACACACCACGGCGTGAAGCCAGCCACCGCTGGCAGGCGTCAGCCTCACCTTGTGGACCCTAGGCACCACCCGGGACACGGACTCCCATATGGCGGCCTCCTTAGGCAGCCCCATGAGGAGCCGGTGCTCTCCTCCCCCCGGCAGGATGAGGTGGAAGTAGGGGGCTTCAGGGTTTACGTAGAGCGCATCCACCTCTAGGAGTGGCTGTTTCCTAACCCTGTCATAGGTCCCCATAATGTCGACGAAAGGCCCCTCATCAACCATCTTACCGGTAAGCCTACCCTCCATGACCACACCCGCGTGTCTGGGCACCGGTATTCCGTAGAGGGGCGTCCTGGACACCTCAAGAACGCCGCCCAAGAACCTAGCTGCTATGCCCAGCTCAAAGATGCCGAGAGGCGGGCTAATAGAGGATGCCAGTAGCACGGCTGGGTGCACGCCCACTACTACAGCAACCCTTAGCTCGCCACCCGACTCCCTGTACAGCCTGTAGAGGTGCCGAGGAACGACACGTACAGCGAAGCCCCGCCTACCCACCACCATCATCCTGTGAATGGATGCATTGCAGACGCCGCCGCTACACGCAACTATTATAGATGACGAGACGTAGAGGCCGCCGTCCCTCTCGTAGAACTTGACTGCAGGAAGGTTCCCAACATCTACCTCCCTCTCCTCGTGTTCAAACGGCTTCTCCTTGAGGGTGCCAGGGTTTTTCCCGGCCTCGATTATTTTCCTGTACAACTCCTCGTCACTGCCAGCGCCTAGAGCCAGCCTTATCTTCTCCCTGGTGTCGGCCAGGTTGGAGAGGCAGAGCAGGTCAGTGCCCTCAACCCTGAATATTAGCGCGGGGCCGCCCTCCTTCTCAGCTATAAGCCTGGAGGCCCCATATACGCGGGGATAGACGCCGTCCAGCCTCTCAAGCATGCCTCGCCTCTCAAGCTCGCCTAGGAAAACCTCTAGATCACGCATCCCGTGATCCTCCCCACCTCAACATAGTTATCGTCTAGTTTAACTCTACCCACTATAATGCCCTCCGCACCCTCCGAGTACCTTGTCCTGACAAGTATGGTGCCCGACTCGTAGTCCACGGATAGAATCAGGCCTGGCCCCAGCTCGCGCAACGACCTATCAATCATTGCCACCAGAAGGCCCTTGGCCTCCATAGGCGTAACCACGTAGACGCTGTCCTCCGGGTAAGCCTCCCTCAACCTGGCCAGAGCCTCCCTGTCAGGCCTAGACTCTGCAGCAACCACAAGCATCCCCGGAAGCCTTGATGTCCTGAGGACCCTCACACCCAGTATGCTGGATATCGCCTCAACCTCGCCTTCAGAGACCGGTGTGCCGGAAAACACACATGAGCCAAGTACAGGTGCTTCCGCAGCATTTATCCTCACAGTCTCGCCGCCCTCCAGGTAGCGCCGGTAGCCCTCAGCCCTCAGTTTTCTCCGCTCATCCCTGCTCCTCTCCCTCCTCCTGGCAGGGCTTCCCACAACGTACGTTTCTATGCTGGTCCTGGCCAGGATTCCTGCGAGGAGGCCAAGGTTCCCGCCAACCAGTACGACGGATGCGGGCTGGAGGCTCTTTATGAGTGCAAGCTTGTAGCCAGCGGCCCCCATCCCTGAGACCCAGCCATCTGTGTCGACCACCACTAGGTCGGCGCCTTTCCGCTCAGCCTCCTCTACAAGCTCTTTTACCGAAGCCACTATGCTGCCAGCAACAGGGCCGGGCGCGACAGTGCCTATGAACTTCATGGATTCCGCTGTGAGGTCCCTCAGCCAGACCAAAGGTCTCTCCACAAACCCCATGGACACGAATGCAGGTGGGCCCACATCCGCCTGCCCCACATCCCCGTCAACCACGGCAACCCTTCTCCCCAAAGAAAGGCCTACGTTGGCTATGAGCGCGGCTAGGCTAGTTTTACCCGACTCGACGCCTCCAACCAGTATCACCCTACCTCCCTTAGATGCCACCTTCTCGGCTACACTCAGCCACTCCTCGATAACCTCCTCGCCGGGTTTAGGCTCCTCCACTGAGCCCTCCTCGCCCAGCGTTACTTTGAGCTCTGACTCCTCCAAAGCCTTCACAGCATAGCTCCTACACTTGTGGAGCACTAGGCGGGAGCCAGGTCCGTAGACTGCGCCGAGAACGCTGATTCTTCCACTGTTGACAACCAGCATGGCGGGACCTGTAACCCTGATTACGCCGTTCTTGTCCAACCTCCTCTCAACCACCCTCAACTCTCCCCACACCCTCCACCCATACCCCCTTCCTCAAAGCGATATTTACAGCTGAAGCCACATCCCTGTCCTTCACGGCAACCCTGAGGTTCCTTCTAGAGGTTCCACGCTCGTCCACCAGCTCGACGCGGGCAGGAAGAAAACCCTTACGGGCCAGCTGCTCTATAATAGCATCCACATTGGGGCCCGAATCGCCGATCCTGACCACCGCATGTATATGGGGGACCCTGCCCAGCAGCTCGCCCAGCTTTTCAACTATCCCTTCAGGCTCCACCGCGCCGTACGCCACGAGCTCACCGTCCGCCACCACGGCGTAGATAGGAGGCTCCCCGGGATCTATGCCGATCAGCAGCTCGTGGTAAGCCTCCTTGCCTTTAAGGGCGCAGAGAGCCTCCTCAAGCCTTCTACGCCAGTTTTCCCGGGACACTCGGAAAACCCTGTATGCGGAGACGCTGGCCCCAGTATCGGTCAATAATACGCTATCCTCCAGATCCCCGGGTAAGCTAGGCTCCCTCGGCACAGTGAAGTCCACGCCCCTGCGTTTCAGCTCCTCCACTACGCTGCGGAACACCCGCGGATCCTCTATGAACACCACCAGCCGCAATCCCGGCCTTCCAGATACAGTTAAACCCCGCGTTCCCCTAATAATAGGTTCGATACTGCTTTGATCTGGGGCCACCGAGAACTGGACGAGCTTGTCGAGAAGTGCGGGGGGCCTGTCCTAATCTACGGCGAGGCAGGGACAGGCAAGACCACGCTGATCCTCGAAGCTTTGCGCAACGCTAAGGGTAGAGCGGTGTACGTGGGGACAGAAGGGCCAGCCGCCTACCAGCCGCGTGTCGAGACCCTCGGCAACCTGGGCCACGCTCTCTTCGTCGACGTCGACAGCTTAGAGGAGCAGACGAAGCTCCTCCTCACCCTGGCTAGACTGGGGCCCAGGATCCTGAACATGTTGGTGGTCGACAGCATAAACTCGCTGTATAGGCTAGAGGGGGACATCCAGAGGGCTGGCCTGATGCTCGGCCTACAGATGGCCGTGCTCCGCCAGCTATCCGTGAAAGGTGTGACTACGCTGATTACTGGCCAGGTCCACGGCGAGGGGGATGAGGCGAGCGGAATGTGGCTTATCGGGTTCTGGTCTCCCCTCATAATCAGGCTTGAGAGGGCTGGGAGGGAGAGGGTTCTCGAGGTCGTGAAGCCCAGCCACTACAGGTTTAAGGCTAGATTCGTCATAACTGGGTGGGGCGTGGAATGGGTGTCCTAGGGGAGGCGTGGGAGACATTTCTCCTCATAGTCCCGGCAATGGTGGCTAACGGCTCCGCTGTCCTGGTGAAGCGCGGCACACCCATAGACCTAGGCAGAACCCTGTGGGACGGGAGACGTGTTCTGGGTGATGGAAAGACCTTTGAAGGGCTGCTCGTAGCACTCTCCTTCGCAACCATCATAGGGGGAGTCCTGGCAACAGCGATGGGCGAGGAGAAAAGACTGCTCTACGGCTTCCTAGCCGGGCTGGGCGCCATGCTGGGCGACATGGCCGGATCCTTCGTTAAGAGAAGGCTGAACATCTCGAGGGGCGCCCCCCTACCCATAGTGGACCAGCTGGACTTCGTGGCCGGTGCGGCGGCGGTCCTCTTCCTGGCAGGTGCACCTCTCAGCGTAGGGGGACTAGCGCTGGTGTCTCTCCTCATATTGGTGCTGCATAGAGCAACCAATCTAGCTGCGCATAAGCTAGGTTTAAAAGAGGTGCCATGGTGAGGCCTCGAAAATCTAGAGCAGGCCGGCTTCGCGCTTCATCATATACCTGTACCGTATGTACTTATCCTCGGGCGAGAACCTGGGGGGATGGGGCACACTAACGCTGCCTCCGCAGTGGGGGCAGGAGTCCGTCCTAAGGGTGTACCGTCCACACCTGGAGCATCTGCGGAGCAGCCACTTCAAGCCCTCTCCCTCGTGTAGCTGGCCTCGACGCCAAGCTTCTTAGCTGCCTTAAGTATGGACTCGGATATCCTGGCCAGCGCCTTCTCGGCTGTCTTATAGTCCGTTGCCTCCACCTCGACCCTGTATCTGGGCACACCAATCGTGTAAACCCTCACCTTGACGTCGCCGTCAACCTGCTTGTAGGCCGAGCTAAGGATGCTGCGTATCTTCTCGACACCGTCAGGGTCCATGCTTCGAAGTATGAATAGCCCCCTAACCCTGACCCTTTTGACCTCTATGTGCCTCTTCACCTGCTCCATGAGAGGCTCAACCCACTCCTCAGGCACACCGGCCTCCCTTAGAGCCTCAGGCCCTCTCATAGCGGCCTCTTCGAGGCCTGCCATGATCTCGCCGTAGTAGTCCTCAAGCTTCCAGCCAACCTGGTCATAGGCGTCGTCCAGGGTTTTACCCATGCTCTGAGCCGTAAGCTCCAGTATCTTCTCCGCTTTCTGAGCCCTCTTCCACTCAATCATCTTCTTCTTCCGCTCGTTGTCATAGACCCTCTTCAGGGAGACGTCGACCTGGCGCTTAGCCCTGTTGACCCTTATCACCTTCACAACTATCTTGCGGCCCTCCTTAAGCACGTCCTTGATGTTCCTCACCCACCTAGAGGCTATCTCGCTCCACGGCAGATACGCCTCCAGGTCGTTATACTCGTCGAGAGTCACGTAGGCGCCGTAGTCAAAGACTTGCCTCACCGTCGCCACCACGAAGTCGCCCACATCCGGCAGCGGTTTTCTCTTCCTAACCATGGTTCAAGCACCTCTCCGCCGACAAGTAGGTGTGTTGGAGGCTAAATAAGATGCGGTGTCCGGGGACTTCAGCCCAGTATCCTGACAATCTCGCCCAGAATCCGGGCCTTGCCGCCCGTGGTCTCCACCAGCTGAGTGCCGCAGATGAGGCATCTCACAGGAAAGGTTGCGTGGTCGAATATCACCTGCTCATAGCCGCACTGGGGGCACCTTACACGGACGAACCTGCTCTTAGGCTCCGGGACCAGGATCTTCCTTTTCTTCAAGACTACCTCGCCTCCACAAGCTCCACTTTCTTGAGCCTAATACCCCTCCTGTGGAGTATGTAGCCACAGTCCACGCACTTAAGCTTAAGAACTATCTTCTTGGTAACCTTCGCAAACCTCTTCTGCTCCGGCTTCCTCTGGCTACCGTAGCCCTCCTGCTTCCTCCTGTACCTCCTCTCGCCCTCGGCGAGGCTCCTCCTCTTGCCGGCCTTATAGATCACTACGCTGTGCACCGTGTGGGTACGGCACCTGGGGCAGTACGTCCGTATCCTTTTCGGAACCTTCACCGCAACCCCCTCTGCGTTCCCTTACCAGGGTATTGGTGAAGGGTTTTTAGCTGTTTCTCTGGCCGCCCGGCGCCCCGCTCCCCCTAGGCAACTCGTATACGTGGATGAATCCAGCCGCCGCTAATAGTATCGCCTCGCCCGGCCTCATCATGAGGTAGTCTCCACGCTTGAGCACGGCGTCTCCACGCTCAAAAACCCTCTCAACACGGACGAGCACCCTCCCCTCATGGTCCACGGGCACCAACCCCCTATACAGCCTCTCCAACCTGTCGCGTATGCTCTTAATAGCGAGGAGAGCCTCACGGTCCAGGCTCTCCTCGCCCGGCTCCCCGTCCTGGCCGAGCAACTTACGGATCCTCGCGTCCACGAGCAGGGCTGCAATGCTCCCGAAGCTCTTGAGATACTCGTCGGCCATCTCGCCTGAACCTATGGTGCTGGCCTCCTCCATGATCTGCTGCAGGTCTTCAGCACTAACGCTTCTAATCTCCCTTAACCACAGCTCGTTAAGTAGGACCTCGAGCAACTTCAACCAGCTTCACCCCCTCAACGCTGACAAGGCTGGCCAGACCCTTACATGCAAGGTATATGCCCACCGGCGCTCCAACCTCCAGGATCTCCCCACGTTCAGCCTCTACGCGGTACCCACCCGTAACTATGTCTACCGCGGTTAAGGCTCTGATCCTCACCCTACCTCTAAAGGGCGACAACTCGTCGAGGCTATATGTGAACCCCTTGAGACCTGCTGGCTCCACCTCCTTAACCAGCAGACCCGCCTTCCCGTTGAGGGAGTTGGGAACCCTTACGAGCCTACTAACATCTATAGTGACCTTCTCGTCGACCTCGACGCGAAGACTGGATACAGCCTCGTAGGCCAGGTCCGCCGCCTCGTCCAAGCTCGGCACGCCGCCTCCAAGCCTGTCCTCCATGTAGCCGCCTATCCAGCCCCGCCACCCAGGATCCCGGGGTGAGGGCGGCACTGGGTGGCCGGTACCCCTCCGGCTGTCCCAGTAGCCGAGTACGCTTCTCACATCTATACCTGTGGCCCTCAGGTAGTCAACGATCTCCCTTCTGGCTTGGGAGTCTAGGGTAGCACAATCCTCCTCGCAGGTTACATGGACGTGGAACCCCCTGTGGCCTGAAAAGTACACGGATGCTTGGGGGAAGCCGAAGTCTCTGCCCAGGAACTCGATGAGGCGGCCAGCCTGGGCTGCAGCGGCCTGAATACACTCATCGCTGATGAGTTGGACCCTTGAAACCTCGGAGCCGCACCTGGGACATTTGGGGCTTCCGCGCAGCCCTTCGGGCACGTGGCCGCATCGGGGGCAAAATACCATCTCCCTAGCCGTGCAGCCGGGCACATGGTCGGCATCTATGTCGAAGACCAGGTCTGAGCCGAGCCACTTCTTGTCCTCCATGTTGGGGGCTTCGGGGTACTCGTATCTGGCTGAGGAATAGTAGAGGTGGAGAGGCACCCTTTCCCTGGTAATGTAGGCCAGCAACTCGCCGTAGCTTGAGAACGCCAGGTGCCTGATGTAGGTGGAGGAGCCGAAGGGCTGCAGCGCAAACTCGCGGAGCTCCATGTCTTGGGGCAGAATAAGGGCGGGCCTGGCCTGGTAATAGAGGCGGAAAAGCCGTTCCAGGAGCGCCCTACTCGATGCGCGGCGCGATGTAGAAGGCAAGCTTGGCTCCCTGCGGCAGGCTGTACTCTAGACGGCAGGGCATGTCCGTCGAAAGGCTGAGCTCCACACTGTCGGCCGCCTGGGCGGCTGAGACGATGTCGGAGAAGTAGCTGAGGCTATAGCTGGACCTCTGGGGCTCCTCCGCCTCCACCTCGAGGAGGTTGCCCGACTCCATGGAGAGCTCTATCTCGGCCTCACCCACGTCGCTGGAGGCCCTGGCCACCACCTTCTCACCGTCGATCTCGAAGGTGGCTAGATCGCCTATGGGTTCAAGGTCTTTCACCAGATCCCTAAACACTGTGCTTATCATTCTGGCCCTGGCCTTAAGCTCTATCCTGGGCTCCGGCAACTCGCTGTACTCCAGTGAGAGGAGGGGGAGCTTGAAGACCCTCTCACCCTTGCCTAGAAACCCGACGTTCAGCCCCCCCTCTCCCGCCTCCAGCACGAGCTTATCGTCCTTGCCGGCACGCCGGAGAACCTTGGTGAGGTCCTCTATGTTCACACCCAGCGTTCTCTCCTCCTCAACGTTGTACTCTTCGAACACTTCTGAGGGGAAATGCATGTCGACCATAACGATCCTCGAGGGGTCCATGGCTCGGAGCCTGAAGCCGTCGGGGCCGGCCTTAAAGACCCCCTCCCCTATTATCTTGCTGACAGCAGTAATCACGTAGCGCCAGACCCTGGCGTCGGTGAATACTAGCCTCATAAACTATACCCCACCTATTAGTGTGGGTGGCTACCCTCTTTAAGAGCAACGGTTTCGATGCAGCGGGCAGCGTAGTCGAGGCCGCCCTCAGCGAGCAGCTTTGCACGGGAAATGTAGGGTTTGGAGGAGACGAAGTGTGGGGTCCTAGCATCGGCCTCTATGAGGTGTTCCAGAAGCTTTTTGAGGAGACGGTAGTAGTACTCGCACACCTCCCGTGCCTGGCCCACCCCTACTCGTACTCCCTCCATACATGGCCACACCTTACGCACTTGTAGAACCTTGTAGAAGGTTCATCCGCGGCCCTGGTCTGCTGCAGCCAGTAATAGGCCTCCTCGTAGCCGCACTTGGGGCAGACTATACCCTTCATCTTGGGGATGCCCTTGGGAGAATCCCCCTCCACCACGACGATCTTCTCCTTAACTGAGTGGTTTATACTGCGCGCTATCCTTATGCCGGGCCCTGCTGAGGCGTCCTCGTAGCCGCACTGGGGGCATACATATATCTGGCTTCCCTCCCTCCTGCGGGGCACCATAAGTGTGCCACACTTCGGGCAGAACTTCACGGTGTCAGCCCCCTCACCCACTCCTGGCCGGGTGTAATAAATATTAATCAGAGTTAGGGTCGGCGGAGGCGTCCCCAGCCAGCTGGGAGGCCAGCTCTCCCACCCTTACCGCCGCCTGGTGGGCGAAAATTTTCAGGGAGCTGAGGGGTTCGGAGAGCCCTTTAGGGAGATCTCCGAGGGTCAGGAGAGGCAGCCCTGTACTTTCCGAGATCATGTGGGACCAGGGGCCGGTCTCGAGGACAAACCTGACCTCGTGGAACGTCGTGCTGGCTATTATGTTTTCGACCAGGCCCTCTATGCCGGAGAGGGACACGTAGAACTCGTCAAGCGAGCCGGGAGCGCGGAAAACTAGGGCTACACACGCCTTGCCCGAGCAGTAGGGTATGAGGATCCTTGATTCACGCTTGATATGCACTTGGCGCAACGGGCAGCCCTATCCGAAGGCTTTTTACTCCCCCTTTAATGCCTCCTCTATCCTCTCACGAAGGGTGCTGGAAAGGGATATTATTTCCTCAACCACGCTTTTCACAACCTCTAAGGGGTCTCCCTCCCTAACCCTGACCACTATTCTAGGCGAACCCACCAAGGGGTGCGGAATGTTGTATGCCGCATAGTCGACTTCGGGCCTTTTGAGGGCGAGCTTCACAATAAGGTTAGGCAGGCTGTGATCCTCCCCGGGCAGCTCGAACTCCACCAGGTTGCCCTCACGCTTAATTATCTTCACCTCCAAATGCATCCCCCACGCAACCATTGACCCTGACCTTATATACTTATACACTGGATCCAGCCTCTCCCCGCCTCAGGGCCCTCAGCAGGAGCCTCAGAGCGTCCCTCCACTCCCTTGTCAAAACATAGCGGCCGGAATCCTCGTCATAAACCATTAAGCCAAGCCTCCCCGCGACCTCCAAGACATCCTCAGCGCGGGTTCCGGTAAGGGCCACAGCCACGCTTACCAGACGCCTGGCAGCCGAGCCCCTAACCACCATGCCGAGAGACTTGGCCACCTCGCCCAACACACGCGCCAGTCCCAGGAGCTCTTCTCTCGGTGCGTCGCTTCTAATCAGGCCCTCGGCGAACTCGGCCTTGTAGCCCTTAAGCCTCAAGGCTTCCACCAACGCCTGTGCCGAGACCGTTACACCGGTCTCCTTAGCTATGTGGTTAACCGGTATCTCGACAACTCCTCTGCCACTCCTCAGCCTCTTAGCCAGGGAGGAGTAGTATCGTATCCGCTGCCAGGCGTCGCGTATCTCGGGTTCCAGCCCTCTAATGGTTACATATATGCCTGAAGGCGTAACTCTGTAGGAAATATCCCTGGCCTTAACGTTCTCGAGCAGGTAGGAGAGAATGTCTTCGCACTCCTCGCCGGAACATTTCACATAGAAGCTCCTAACTTTCATCTCTTACCTGAACCCCTTCTACCACGTCTCCTCCTCTCGACGAAAAGATAGTCGGGAGCCGTCTTCCTCCGTTCAACGCTGCCGCACCTCGGGCATTTCAGTTGGCCTGCCAAGGTTTTCACCAGCAGGCCGCCGCAGTTCGAGCAGGCAGCCGCAACAACGCCCAGCCTGGCGTCCTTCAGGGTTAGCTGGTAGGGTGCCGAGTCCCTGAGAATCTTCACCTTCACCAGATCGCCCATCTTAACAGCCTCCTCGACAACCTTGACGTACCTTGTACTAACCTGGGATACGTGGAGTATGCCCGTATAGGTGCCGCTGTAGTTCTCACCCTTCTCGTCGGCCACTATCTTGAGTGTGGCCAGCTCGTCGCGTATATTGACCACAACCCCCAGCACCACGTCACCGGTCCTAGGCACCCTCGGGTGGCCCGTGACTGGCTTGACCGAGACCACCCTAGCCTTGAAGTCGTAGCTGGTTATGCCCAGCTGAGCGGCCCTCACATGGCCGTCATCGGTGTAGGTGCCCGGCCCTGGCATGAACTCCTCCGGGGCGCAGAGGGGTTCGCCCGGCGTCACCAGCCTCGACACAAACCTTTCCTTTCCCTTACCACTCATTCCTTTGACCTCCTGCAAATGTATGCGTCCACTGAGACGTAATATATCCTCCTGAAATGCTCCCTGTAAACCTGAGGTATAGGGAAGTTATAGGTTTTCGCCACACTACACTCAAACCCCCTCTCCCCGGCAACGCGGAGCAACAGTCTCCGAGTCTCGGGGTTGGACTTGTGGAGAGTGTAGATGGCGCTCCCTATCTCTAACGCCTTCTCAAAAAACACCCTGTCAGCATGTCTGCGGACCACGCCGAATGGAGGATTCTGGAGGACGGTATCAACCCTGCTTGGAACTGCTAGGACCGCCACATCCACCTGTACAGGGTGGATACGTGGCTCGCTGGCAAGCCTGGCCGCCAAGAGGTTTAGAGCCTCCAAATCTATCTCCGCCGCCAGGACGGTTTTCGCCCCCAGCAGGGCCGCCGCGTAGGCGAATATCCCTGTACCGGCGCCCAGGTCGGCCACAACGCGGCCCTCTATGTCGCCCCTAGTATAGGCCTCCCACACAAGATCAGCCACAATGCTGCTGGGTGTGACGTACTGCTCGTACCGCTTCTTCGGCGAGGGGAACCCCCAGCCGCCAGCCTTCTCCAAGGCTAACTCGAGGTCCTTCTTCCTCACCGGCATCTACCATGGAAACAGGTATTTGTCGAGGCTTCCGGTTAGGACCATTCTGGCCTCGCCTGGGGTGAGGACGGGTTTGTGGTAGGTGTAGAGATCGTCTATGGGGAGCCTGGGGCAGGATGTAACTATGAAAGCGTCGATCTCAGAGCTATCTATGTTCCTGAGCACATCCGTATCCAGCTGGTCCACGACGAACCTGTAGTACTTGTGTCCCCGGCGTTCTAAGAGCTTCTCCAGCTGCCCGGCCAGGGAGAGTCTCAGCTGGCCGCTCTTCCCGCCCAGAATTATGGCCCACCTCTCAGCATCCATAGCCTTAAGCATCACGCCGTACCTCTGCCTCAGGACTCGGTAGGCCTCTGTGGTCATGTCGGCCGCGTCGCGCCTGTAGGGATCGATCTGGATGGTGGGCTTGCCTGTGGCCAGGACGACGCCTATGCTGTGGAAGGCGCCGCCACACACTATTACGAAGCCGTCGACACTGCGGGCAAGGCTGAGGGCGGCGCTATACTCGCAGCCAAGCACCTGCCCCGCCGCGGATTGGGGGAATGCGGGCCTGCCTATTTCAGGCTTCAGCCCCTCCGCTTCCAGGCGCTCGGCGAGGTTTTCCAGGAGGTGGGCGTGCTGCACCGTGGCCAGGAGGCCAACCCTCTCTATACTCCTCACCCTGAGGAGGTCTACGGCCCGCTTAACCATGGCTTCAGATATTGTGAGCCTGCTTATCACGGGCTCGTAGATGACCTTGACCTTAGCCTCAGAGATGCTCGTGTAGAGGGTCCTCGGGTACTCGGTGTGCCCCAGATGGATTACATGCGTGGCGCCTACCAGTTCCGCTTCCCGGTACCCCATGTCGCAGGACCCGTAGGTGTGTCCCGCCCTTACGTATACCTGGCATCCACACTTCCCGGAGATCTCGTCGGCCAGCTGGGCCGAGAAATGTTTGAGCCCGTCGGGAAGCTCCAGGAGAACCCTCTCAGCACCATCCGCCCTTAGCTGGGAGCATATCCTGTCAAGGTCTATCTCGTAGAATTCGTGTATACTGCTCATAGTTGGAACCGCTGCTCTACCGTTCACCCGCTTCCCTTATCCTTATCCTTGTTGGCAGCGGCATCTTGGAGCCTCCGCGCCTGAGAGCCTCCTTTATCTGCTCGATGTGCTCCTTCTTGCCTCTGACCTCGAGGATTACTTGGCCTGGATACACCCTGGCAGCAGTGCCTATGGGCTTGCCGAAGGCCTGCCTCATGCCGTCCTGTAGACGGTCCGCGCCGGCGAAGGCCATCATCTTGTTCTCCCTAAGCACGTGGTGGGGATACACCCTTATCTTGAAGAAGTAGTTGGCCTCACCTATGGTTGTGGATAGGTATTTGTGCACCATCACCCTAGCAGCTTCCAGAGCGTTATGCCTTATCTGGCCAGCCTCGGTAACGTAGAGCTCGGCGATGATGTCGTAGTCTACCTTCGGGTTCCCCATCTCGAACTTGACTATCTTGGGCTGGGGCACTCCGGGGATGTATTCCTTCCTAGTGTAGGGTGGCCCCGAGAAGTGTGTGTAGCAGCGTGCAGGCCTTAGAGGCATCGCTACTCCCTCCCCACCCACCTAGACGGGCGGCTCTTTTAAGTTTCTCGTCTCAGCACCACTATTTTCACCCACAGGTCGCCGTGGGCGACAATCCTCTGATCCGCAAGGCTCATCCCAGCCTCCGCAGCCTTCTCCACAACGTATTGGTGCTCTGTCGTTATCAGGGTAGCCGTGCCGCCTGGTACCAGTACCTTGGAGAGGGATTCCAGAAATTCGGAGTAAAGCTTCCTTACCGACCGGGGATCGCCCATCCTTATACCGTAGGGCGGGTTCGAAACCACCCGGTCCACGTGGTCCACGTAGTCCTCGAGCCTCCTCGCGTCCCCTACAACGAACCTTATCCTTGTGTCGAGCCTGGCTGCAGCGGCGTTGAGCCTGGCGCCGTTTATATGGCGAGGATTCTTGTCGATGCAAACTATCTCTGCGTCCTCGAACATCATGCCTGCCTCTATGGCTATGGTTCCGCCCCCACACATTGGGTCCACCAAAACCTCACCGTCCCGGGCACCGCCAAGCACAAGCATAGCGTATGCTATCGTTGGTTTGAGGGCAGCTGGGTGGTCATAGATCCTGTAGCCCCTCCTGTGCCCCGAAATGTCGCCGCTCAACTCCAGCGCCACGTAGAACTCGTCACCCACCACGTGTATGCCGACAACCACGGAGGGGTGGTTAAGCGAGACCTCGGGCCTCGAACCCCACCTTTCGGAAACCAGCCTTATCACGGCGTCGCCAGCCACCCTGGCGACGTCCATGCTGGTGTATTTGTGGTCTCCGTGCCGGTAGGCTCTAACAGCGAAACTTGTGGCCGGAGTAATGTAAGTGTCAAGGCCGCTCCCAGCTATAGCATCCCCAAGGACCTCCAGGCACTCCGGCTTCCCACATATCGTGCCCGAGGCCAGAAGTATCGAAGCCCTATGGATGCTGCGCAGCCTATCCAAGGCCTCCAGAAGCCTCCGGTCGACTGGGAGAGCAGTATCCACCACTACCCTACCATGCATCCTTTTCTCCTCGATGCCTCTTACCTCCGGAACCTCGGCCCTTATCTCCTCGGCCGCCACGTCCTCTAGGCCCGGGTTAACGGTGAAGAGCAGCCTGGTCACTCCTCCCTGCACCCCTCAACGTTAGATATACACTTCCGGACCAGGTAGAGGAGGTTGAGGGCCTCCGCCTTAGAGGGTGCAGCTTGGTAAAGAATCCTCCTCACGGATAGGGGTACCATGGTTCTCCTAGGCTCACGTATGCCGAGGAGCTCCACCAGCCTTAACACATATTTTTCCACGAGGCTTAGCGTCGCCGTGTCAACGGTCTCGTAGAGTGTTTCGAGCCTGCCACTCCTAGCCTTCCAGAGCTCGTAGAGAACCACGGCCACTGCGTGGGACAGGTTGAGAACAGGATACTCGGGGTTAGCTGGAATCGTAACAGCGAGATGGCACTTGGACAGCTCCTCCCTGGTCAGCCCCGTACTCTCCCTTCCAAACACGACTGCCATGCTGCGCCACCTATTCATCCTCCTAGCTAACCCCTCAACGGTTATGGTATGCCTGAGAACGTCGTGTCTCTGGCCCGACCTGCTGGTAGTGCAAACCGATACATCTACGCCCCGTAGGGCCTCCTCGAGGCTAGAGACAATGATGGCCCTCTCCAGGAAGCCCTTAGCCTTAGCGGCGTATCTTAGGGCCTCCTCGTCCAACACGGCTTTAGGGTTGACAAGATACAGCTCGTCGACGCCGAAGTTAACGCAGGTTCTGGCAACAAACCCCACATTCACCTTTCCCTCAGGCTCCACAAGGACCACTCTAAGCTTCAAGCCTTCTCAGCCTCCAACAATACTATGTCTTCAAAGAAGAAATGCTTGGAGCAAGCAATCCTGCACTTGTACCCGGCCCTCTCTAACCCTCTCTCCAATGCGTCCAGGTCGGCCAGGCTGGATGATACCAGGAGCATCCTCCTACACCCCCGCTCCATTGCCTGAGCCACGAGTCTCAAGGCCTCCTCTACACCCCCACGCCCGCCGCTCCAGGCCCAGCCCTCAGGGCTCTCACGCTCATCTACGGGGAGGTATGGGGTGTTGAAGAGGAGGACCCCGCAAGCTCCAGGCCTCAGGCTCGAAATGAGGTCGCCCTCAATCACATGTACGAGGTGCTGGACCCCGGCCTTCCTAGCGTTGATCAATGTATTGGTCGCCGCTTGAGGCAGAATGTCTATGGCAACCACCTCCACGCAGAGGGTGGAGGCCAGGCCCACTGCCACTATCCCTGTCCCGCTGCCAACCTCTATCACGGTGCCGGTCGAAGCCTCTAACCGTTTCTCAGCCTCTTCTAGTAGCAAGTAGCTGTCCTCGGCTGGCTTGTAAACCCCCTCCAAAACCACCAACCCGGCCTCGCCTAGCCCTTGGCCTGTATGAGTAGCTTCTCCACATCCCCGGGAGATAGTTCCCTTACTCTTCGGGTTCCCAACCATTCCAGGCTGGCCTCCCCCACGCTTGATCCAGTGAGCTGCTCCAGGCACCTTCTAGCTATCTTACGGGCCATCTTATTAATCTGGTTGAAGAGGCAACGTGCCAAGTCCTCGAATGCACGGGCATGCTCGTCGTACGGCCTCTTCCTTTCAAGGTAGATGAGCCGTGAGTACACCTTTGGCCTGGGGTAGAAACATGAGGGGTGATAGACGCCGCCAGTTAGGGTGTTTGCGAGATAGTTTACGAAAACCGTGAGCCTGCCGTACTCTGGGTCTCCGGGGGATGCGAGGATCTTGTTGGCTACCTCGGCCTGGAGAAGCAATGCAGCCCTCTTGAAGGAGTTCTCCCTAAGCACCCTCGCCACAAGGGGACCCGTTATGTGGTAGGGGGTGTTGGATACGGCTATGTCTCCCATCCCTAGAGGATGCTCTAAGGCATCCGCTACGATCACCTCGACGTTCCCCAGCTCCCTCGTGATCTCCTCAACTACGCGTGCTAAGCGCGGGTCCACCTCTATAGCGTAGACCCTAGGAGCCTTAAGGGCGATGTGGTAGGTAAGGGTGCCGAGGCCCGCGCCTATCTCAACCACAGCGGCTGGTCGGGCCTCCTCAATCCAGCCTACCACCTCCCGTACAAGCCCCGGCTCAACTATGAAGGACTGGCTAAGCCTCCTAGAAGGCCTGATACCGTGTAGCCGAAGGATAGCGACGGTCCAGCGGAGAAGACTGCGCCTAGAATTTAGGGGTGGTGGGCTAGTCAAAGCCTCCCATCTGCTCGTATAGCTTCTCGAGGAAGCCAAAGTATATACCTGGCTTGTGGGGCGGCGGGCGGACGAAGAGGTAGTATTTCTCCTCGCCCCTCAGCTCCGCCACTATCCTCTCTGTAAGTATGGAGACGGGATCGGGTATCCGTCCCCTCACTCTGATATCCTCGAAGCTCTCGAAAGGCCTTCTCTCCCTCTCGTCTAGTAGGATCTTGAGGGTCTTCTTACCTATACCTGGGAGAAGCTCAAGCACGTGGAGCTTGAGTGTCACAGCGCCAGCCTTATTGAAGAACACGACGAAAACCTTCTCCTTCTCCTGTATTATCCTCGACACTGTGGGTGGAAGATTCCCCCTAGCAACCGATGTCAGGTCATCGTAGTCTATTCTACCGAATACATGTGCGATCTTATCCCTTAACCCCCTGCCGATGTAAACTCTTTCGCCTATTTCTACGGGCATGAAAGGCCTTGGGTGGAGCTCGAGCAGTGTGAAGAACCTGTCACCCAACGCCTGGGCTACCGGCTTGCTCCTATGCGGCTCATGCCTGTCGAGAGGATTACCTCTAGGCAGATAGTCAAGAATGTAGGCGTACTCCTCCTTCGGGTGCGGCTCCCTTCCACCCCTCTCCCTTGGACGGTGATACACTTCCATCACCAAGCTAGAATGCTCTTTGATAGGGCTACTCCGAGGAGCCGCAGTACTTAGCCACAAGCTCGGCGATCTCAGCAAGCTCCTCCGATGTAAACGTCTTACTAGACCCAGCAAGAATGGTGCGTAGCTCGTCCACGGTCTGAGGCGCTATATTTACAACCATTATTGCATACTCCTTTTCAACACCCCTCTCGACAAGCTCCTCAACAAGTCTTTTAGCATTCTCAGCACTGCATTTTGCAAATGCTTCAAGGTAAGTGAGCGCCCTAGTCTGGAGCTCTGAGAGCTCGCCCTCAGCGGCTCTTTTCTTGAGTATTTCGAGCGCCTCAGGTATGGTTAGATCTGTTTTACCTAGAACCTCGGGCAAATAGCTACACCTCCACTGCTTCCCCTTTACCAATTATTTGAGCGTGTGGGATAATTATTCATTTCTATATATTTATTTGGAGGGGGATTGACCCTTCTGGCCGGCTGGCCTTAGGTGCTCGGGGCGCACTATGAGCAGCTTCTTCTTATCACCCAGGTAAACCTCTACCAAGTAGGCCTTCCCTCTCCTACCAACCACAGTGCCCGTCTTGCCGTGGTACCTCCTATGGGGCATGCCGCCGTGGATGGCCGGGTTGATCTTTATGTGAACCTTGTCGCCCAGCCTGTACTCGTGCAGCAGCAGGCTCAGCGGCGGCACTGCGCCCCTCTCCCTCACGCGCTTCTTCAGCAGCTTCCTGGTCCTGTGCCGGAAGCCTCTAGGCGCCTTAACCATGTTAGCATCCCTCCATAGACGGGTTTGAAGGCTCTTATAAAGCTATAGCTCCACGTAGATCACGTCAAGCTCCAGGCAGGTTGCCTGGGTTCCAAGGATGCTGGAGAAGCTCGGTTCCGTCCTCCCCTCGTCGCCGCTGATCAGCTCCTTGATGTAGAGCCCGCCCTCAGAGTCTATGAGGGCTTCGAAAATCCTGGGGGCCAGTCTTCTCAGCCTGACGCTGTAAACTTTCCTATACCGGACAACGTCTGCGCGTCGATGGAGCACCCTAAGGGGGGTCTGTTGTCTAACTCTCAGGTTAATGAAGGTCCTTTCCAGCTCAGCAACCCTGTCCTCCCCGACATCCTCCTCGACTATGAAGAGGGCTCTGTAGATCTTCCTGGTCCTAGCCCGCTCGCTTTTATAGAACCGGACATCCCGCCTACTGGCCCGCTCCTCCAGCACCACTTTGACCAGGCCCTGCGAACCGTTGACAGCATCCTCAGCCTCCTTAGGATCGACGTCTAGACGCGCCGGCATCTTAAGCTCCACTATCATTGGACGCCCAGTGCCCAGCATCCGCGCATCAACATCCTCCCTTCCAGCAGCGTGTAGTAT
>JALURJ010000316.1 GCA_027016915.1 Desulfurococcales archaeon
CAGGAAGAGGCATGAGGCCAGCAGGGGCGCCAGGCTCATAGTACCCGACGAGCTCAGGGAGAAGATCCACAGGGACCTCCAGTAGTAAAAGTTTTACAAGCCCGCCAACATATTCTTCCAGCTGGTGCCGTTTTTGACACGAGCCCTCGTTAGGAAGGTAACGGTGGAGACGACCCAGCACGCCACCGAGGATCCTGGAAAGGTGCTGGAAGCCCTGCTCAGCGTGCTCCCTGAGGAGCTCAGAGTCAAGGTTAAACCCGTCACGCAGACCTTGAAGGGGCATTATGGGAACCCCATAACCAGGGTGAGGGTCGAGCTTAAGGGTGAGGAGGCTGAAAAGGCGGCGCGCTACATCTTCTCGGCCCTGAGCGAGGGCGACCACAGGGTATTGCAGCTCACCCTGGAGCAGAGGCTGGACAAGACGGGAAACCTCTACCTGAGGCTCGACAAGCAGAAGGCGCTGAGAGGCAAGCTAACCCTATACGACGGCGACGACGTGATAAGGGTTGTTGTAGGGCTGAGGGGTAGGAAGAGGCTAGAGGTGTTGGAGAACCTTGGTTTCCGGGCGGGCAGCAGCTGATCTCTGCGTCAAGCCCGGGTCGCCCAGCGCCGCTGAGAGTATTGTTAGGAGGGCTGCCGAGCTAGGCTACGGCGTCCTTGGGGTGGAGGCTGCTCAGGACGCCTGGGAGGCTGCCAAGGACACTTGCAGGGAGCTGGGCATAAGGTGTTTGAGGAGGATCACGCTGGCCTCCGCCAGCACCTCCAGGGTTAAGAAGATGCTTCGAAACGCTAAGCGGGCAGACATAGTGGCCGTCAAGCCCGAATCCATCGGAGTGGCCAGGTTAGCTGCCAGGGATGGGAGGGTAAAGCTGGTGGTCGCTCATACGCCCTCGTTCCTCGACAGGTCGGAGAGGAGACTTTTCAACCTGGGGGGAGGGGCCGTGGAGATACCTCTCCCCCGGCCGGGCAGGGCCCAGGAGTTCAGGCTGTTCCTAGCCTCCGTCAGGAGGGCTGTTGCCAGCGGGCTACGGGTGGTGGTGAGCAGCCACGCCTACGACGAGTGGGGCCTTTGGCCGCCGGCCTCAGCAGCCTCGATGGCTGTGCTCGCAGGCCTTCCTGTAAGGATCGGCCTAGAGTTCGTCTACGCCAACTATAGGGGGGTGGTGAGGTGTGGATAGGCTCACAGCACTCCTCGTCCTGGCCCTAGCCGCATCCTATGCAGCTATAGCCATGCTTCTAGTCCGGGTTAGGAGGCTGGAGTACAGGATCCAGGGGCTTTCAGGCCTGCTGGAAAAGGCAGTCTCCTTCGACAGGGTGTTGAGAAAGCTTGAACGAGCCATGAGGAGGCCGAGGAGGCGGTACATAGTGTTCAGGGTTGTCTCGGAGAAGCCGGTGGATCCGGGGAGCGTGGAGCAGGCCATAGAGGAGAAGTTCAGGGAGGTTCTCGGCGAGGCTGGCTACACTCTGGCCAGGCCTAAGCTGGTGCAGGGCGGGGGTGATTGCTGGATACTTAGGGTGAGGCATACCTATAAGAACCACGCGATAGCCGTGCTGGGCCTTGTCCGGGAGGTGGGTGGTACCAGGGTCCTCCTGGTCCCCGTCGCTACGAGTGGTACCATTAGGCGTGCCAGGTCCAGGTGCTCCTAGCCCTCCGTGGAGAGAAGTGGTCCTCACCGTTGTCGGGGGTCGGACTCCTCTTCATCGGGCAAGTATTTGATGCGTTCCCCAGGCCTTTTAAAATTAAAATAAAGGTTTTTAGAGGCTATACACTCTAGCCTAAGAGGGAAGTACGGAGGCATTATAGGTATCAAGGGTATGGTAGGTGATGAATGTGTCGTTTGGACCTCCTGCAATGGGTTATGATCGGGCAATAACCATATTCTCGCCCGAGGGTAAGCTGTATCAGGTCGAGTACGCGTTCGAGGCCGTCAGGCAGGGCTGGACAACCCTGGGCATAAGGACCGAGTCCTGCTCGGCCATCGTGGCTGAGAAGAGGCTTCTCACGCCCCTCATGGATATTGATGGCATCGACAAGATATTCGTGGTTGATGGACATGTTGGTATGAGTTTCGCGGGCTTCGGGTTCGACGGAAGGGTCCTCATAGATTATGCTCGTCTAGCCGCCGTGAGGCACAGGCTCCTCTACGGCGAGCCCATAGATGTGGAGTACCTCACCAAGATGGTGAGCGACATAAAGCAGGCTTACACCCAGCACGGCGGCGTGAGGCCCTTCGGAGTCGCCCTCATAGTTGCCGGCGTCGACGACCGGGGGCCCAGGCTCTTCCTCACAGAGCCTAGCGGCCAGTACTTCAGCTACTACGCTGTCGGCATAGGCCGCGGCGGCCAGACCGTGAACGACTACCTGGCCAAGCACTACAAGAGGGACCTGGGGGTGGAGGAGACGCTGAT
>JALURJ010000317.1 GCA_027016915.1 Desulfurococcales archaeon
GAAGGAGAGGATCCCCCTTCCACGCAACGTCGGCAGAGGCATATACGTTGCCGTACCCTCCGCCATGGGCCACCTGGTGAAACCCCTGGAAAGATACGGTAGGGAGAAGGGCTCGGTACCGCGGCCTAGCTCACCTGAGGAGTGGGCATGGTACCGATAGAAGCGTTCCCAGACTATACTTAATAACGTGTCCAGTGCTAACAATCCGTAGCGGTTGCCCTGCTTGGGGAGAACTAATGCCGAGGAGCGAGGCGATCGTTGTTGAAGGTCTCTCAAAGAGTTATGGGAGGATTAAGGCCCTTGAAAACATTAGTTTCACCGTGAGGCGTGGCGAGGTTTTCGGATATTTGGGCCCGAATGGTGCAGGCAAAACCACCACCATTAGAGTCCTCATGGGGTTCGTAAAGCCGGATCGTGGCAAGGTGAGCGTCCTGGGTTTCGACGTGACAGGGCGTGGCTTCGCGGAGGCTAGGAGGAGGATAGGCTTCGTGCCCGGGGATTTCGATTTTCCCCGAGGGCTGAGGGGTCGGGACATCATACGTCTCTTTTCCAGGCTTCACAGCGTCGAGTCTTCAAGGCTGGACGAGTTGCTGGGAACCTTTCCTCTAGACCTAGGGATGCGGGTCGAGGCCTACTCCACCGGTATGAAACAGCTACTAGCCGTGGTACTCGCATTTATGCATAGACCAGAGCTCGTCATCATGGACGAGCCAACTATGGGGCTGGATCCCCTCATGCGGCGGAGGCTACTCGAGTTCATCCGAGAGGAGGCGAGGAGAGGGGCAACCATCTTCTTCTCCTCCCACGTGCTTAACGAGGTTCAAATGGTTGCAGATCGGGTGGCTCTTCTCCGGAATGGGCGTCTAGTCGCGCTAGAGAGCATCGAGTCCCTCCTTAAAAGGCGTGGCAAACTCGTCACGGTTCAGGTGGAGGGGGAGCTCCGGGCCGAGGACCTGGAGTTCGAGGGTGTAGAAGTAATCGAGATACATGGTTCTAGGGCAAGGATCCTGGTGCCAGCTGGGAAACTTGATGAGCTTGTGCACCGGTTATCTAAATACAGGCTGGCCGACCTCGAGGTCAGGGATCTCAGATTGGAGGAGGTTTTCCAGTACTATTATGAGAGGTGAGACAGCTTGTCCCTCTACATGGTGTTCTTCGAATTGAGACGGCGCTGGGTACTCCTAGCCGGAGCAGTCGTAGGCCTGGGGATTTTGCTTGGATTCACTGTTTGGAGCTGGACATTTTTCGAGGATCGGCTCTCGGAGCTAGAGCAGCTTTTCCGGGCAATGCCCGAGGATGCGTTAAAGCTCTTTGTAAAGGGAGGAATAACCACGTTCAACTTCGACGTCTACTACCTGTTCAATTTCCACGTCTTCACATACGTCGCTATACTTGGAGCGCTTTTCGCCTACATGGGATCTAACATAATTGTAGGCGAGCTTCAGTCCAGAACCCTTTGGATACCCCTCTCCTCGCCCCTCCCCAGGTGGAGGATAGTAACCTATAAGTACCTGGCACTCCTGACCTTCTCCTCCACCGTATCGTTAGCGACACCGATAATACTGTATCCTACGGCTCGGCTACTGGGTGTAGAGTTGGGTGGAAAACAGCTCGAATGGTATTTCAAACTCTACTTGACGCTCATACCGTTTTACGCCGCCGTCACAGCCTTAGGCATACTACTGGCAGCGATTTTTGCTGACCGAACAGCTAACATAGTGGCCCCGTCACTTGTAATAGCAATGTATCTCATAGACGCCCTCACCTTAGGAACCCGCCTTGAATGGCTTGGCAAGTTCAGTATAACAAGGTACCACGATGCACTACGGATACTTGTCAGGCATCAAATACTCGCCACACATATAGTTGTACTCACGTTGTTCTCGTTGGTTGTAATAATGGCTGCAGTAATACTCTTCTCAAAACGTGACATAACAATAGGCTAGCGGTAGAGGTGGCTAGTACAAATCACGTTAACCGGCCATCAAAGAAGATCATGATTATTAATTATAATAAACGTGAATATAGATTCACAAACCCTCATTGCGTATGGAGCCCACTGCTTCCAGTGGAAACACAGGGGTCCCTTTAGGCTACATACGCATCGAAGCATAAACCGCAGAAGGACCGCATGAACCCCCACCCCTTGGCTTCCAGTGGAAGTAACCTAACACTATGATATTGCGTTTATATGGCTTGGTTTGTATAATGATCTCTTTATATAACTATAACATCTTGTTGGGTCACTGTGCACGGTATATGGATTACACAATCTACAACCTTTATACATGGTTTCTGGGGCAACTACTATGGAGTATCTCATATCACGACTAGTTAGAGGTCCTCACTACTTCTTTCTCACAGATATTAGTGGAGCAGTAGTGGCGGGGTGGGGGTCTGTATCAGGG
>JALURJ010000318.1 GCA_027016915.1 Desulfurococcales archaeon
GGCCATGTCTTTGACGAGTTCCTCTCTCCGGGAGATCACGCTTGCCAGCTCCGCCACTACTAGCTCTGAAACCACGTTGTCTTTGCCTGTTTCCAGCGTCTTCCTAGCCTGCCTCTGCCTGGGGTCCTGGGGGTCCAGCGCGGCTACGATTATGCTGGTGTCGATGTATGACACTAGAATCTCCCCCTCTCTTCCAACAATTGTTGTAGGGCGCCGTCCAGCCTTACCGGTATGTCTCCATGCTCCTCTTCTAGCTGGAAGAGCTTCTCCACAGCCTCGAGGATCCTGGATAGTTTTCCAACCTTTTCGGCCCCGAGCTTGACCAGCTCCCTCACCGCCTCGCTTCTGGAGCCATAGATGCCTAGCCTTACCAGCGTGTCTATTATGCGTAGCGTTTCCTCGTCCAGCCTTATGGGGACTACTCGGCTGCCCATGGAGCCCTCCTTGTAATACGGATCCGTATACGCTATTATAGGCTTGGCCCAGCCAGCCCACCGCTACCCGGTGAAGGGAGGGGGCGGTCGCCCCAGGGGTGATTGTAGGAAAATGTTTAGGCTAGTAGGGTAGCTGGTAGTGTTTCACTACGAGTTCGTCTATGCCCAGCTTCTCCAGGGTTCTTAGGGGTGCCTGTAGGGATACCTGCACTATGCCTGGCAGCCTGCCTATCTCCACGGCGCCTGTTATGGTCACCCTGTTCCTAACCTCCTCCACGCTCATGCCTAGGAGCTTCGCCGCCCTCTCGAAGCCCCTGGCCGCGGCGTCGTTGATGGTGGGGCCGGAGCCTATCACCTGGATCGGCGCCACTGGTTCAGGCTCTATCCCGTGCTTCTCGGCCAGCTTCTTCACCGCCTCCCACTCGTCCCTCCTCCAGGGCTTGGCTAGGGGTGGTAGGTCCTCCTCGGGCGGCAGGAGTATGGGGCCCTCCAGTGTGAGCCCCTTGATGAGGCTCACCTCCACCCTCGTCTCCGCGGTTATGTCGGTAGTGTGGCCCGCTACCTCGCCGTCCCCCTGCATGGCGTGGGCATCTCCGGCGTATATGCCTGCGCCCTCCACCTTGACCGGAGCTATGAGTATGGCGCCCTCCCGGACCGAGTCCACGTCGAGGTGGCCGTCGGTTAGCTTGGTCTCGTAGTCCTCCCTGGTTATCCTGTAGGGGTGCGGCGCGTCGATCAGGAAATGGCCGAAGTCGCCGGCGTTGTGGGAGTCTGGTATGTCTACTGCAGGGGTTGTGCCTAGCTGGCCTAGGAACGGCCTGATCCTAGAGGCTACTCCGGGCATATCTGCCTTGGCGAACACGAGTATGGGGACCTGCCGGGAGTTCCTGGGTAGCTGGTGCCACTCCCAAGCGTTCCTGGCTATCTCCTCAGCCGCCCCGCGGCCCACGGTGACCCCGACGCCGAGGGCCTGGTCGAGCACCATTGTGTAGCCGTGCACCATCCTGAAAGGCGATGCAGGTGCTCCGCACTTCCTGCACCTCACAGCGTCCTCCCCTATCCCCTTGACCTCGAATTCGGGCCAAGGCTCCCTGCATACAGGGCACCTCTTAGCCACGTAGGGGTCGCCTACGAAGCTGCCCGGCCTTGTCTCGTCTACGCCTGAGGATGCTGCCCTGGATAGCACCTTTACGCTGAGGATCCTTATTGCTACAGCGTCGCCCGGCTTTGCACCCTCCACGGCTACCGGGACGTTGACCTCGTGGCCTCCCCGGAGGGTCGGCGTTATCATGGGGCCCCAGCAGCCCGGCGCGGTGACAAATACTATACGCCCGCCGTCCGCCACGGGGCCAAGCATCCTGCTATGAGGGCCAATGATCCCGTTGGTCTGCAGGTCGTTGTATACTTCGCTCTCTCCGGGCAAGAACGATCACCGTGACGATCTAGGCAGACGGGGATATAAGGCTACGCTGCAGGCTTGGCCCACATTCTGACCGGACGTCACAAGGTGTTTGGCGCCACGACCTCTATGTTGAGCCATCTCCTGACTTGACCGGCTTTTCTGGCATAGTCGTGGTCTAGCGTGACTATCCTGTTGGCGCCGATCTGTTTGGCTGCCAGGAGGTGCAGGAGATCCAGGGTTCTTAGACGTATTTTAGGCGCGTATCGCTTGGCTTGTTCGAGCAGTTCATCCGCGTCGATGCTGGCTATGCGTGCCTGGCTTCTTCTAACCGTGTATCTTGCCATGGCTTCAACCATGTTTTCGAACTCTTCCTGGGGAACCCCGGCTTTGGGGGTAAGGGTTCTGGAGAAGTATGTGTAGGTTTCGACAAGTACAAGTTCGGAGATCACTGGGTCCCTGACTGTCTTCTCCAGGGCGAGTGCTGCTCGGTGGTTTATGTCGGTCTTTACAGCTAGTGCCAATACATAGCTGGTCTCCAAGTAGTCCATGGCTAGTCCCTC
>JALURJ010000319.1 GCA_027016915.1 Desulfurococcales archaeon
ACACTCACGAGGTTCGTCAGATATGTTGCCGAGAACTTCCCCGCCCAGCACTACATGCTGGTGTTCTGGGATCATGGAGGCGGGCCCGGGATATTCAATGTGGACGAGGATAATGGGGGAAGCTACTTAACACTGAGGAAGGCCTCAGATGCCCTGAAAGCGGCAGGAGTGCACTTCGACATCATAGGCTTCGACGCCTGCCTGATGGCCTCCGTTGACACCGCCTACGAGCTGAGAAACCTGGCCGACTACCTGGTGGCCTCCGAGGAAACGGAGCCAGGATATGGCTGGCCCTACGACTCCATTCTCGCAAAGCTCTCATCCAACCCGGAGATGGGGCCACAGGAACTCGCCTCAACCGTGGTCCGCGCATACATGGATTTCTATCGCTCGATAGAGATGACCGGCGTCACGCTTTCCGCCATAGACCTCTCAATATACAGGGATCCCAGGTTCCTGGAGAAGATCAGAAGCTTCGCCGATGCTGCTGCCAGCAATCCACAACCCGTCCAGCAAGCCCGCCTCGAGGCCCAGACCTTTGGAGGGGGTAACGACCCCGTTTACGGCGCCAACCAGGTTGACGCCCTGGACCTCCTAACAAGGGTTTCAGACACGGTCCAGGGGGCCAAGGAGCTGGCCAGCATCCTCAAAGCATCCATAATCTACAGTGACCTCTACGGAACCCAGGTTTCAGGGGCCGAGGGCATAACACTACACTACCCGCTTAGGTACGACAGGAACATATATGTTGAGATGACGAGCTTCTCTACAGACGCCGGATGGGCTGAACTCCTGGAGGTCCTGGTCAACGTCGAGGCAGACATCCAGCCTCCCCAGCAGGGTGAGATCCAGCTGGTCAAGCTCTTCGAGGGGATGGCCGACCAGGCCCAGTTGATGGCCGCCGGGCCCGTCGACTTCGACGGGGACGGGTCCCAGGAATTCATAGTTTACGCAATCGGTTATACTGCTTCTAGCGACGAGTATAGCGTCCTGCTATCCATATCTAAATACTACGCTGATGCTGGCCTTGTAGAGGTTTACTCTGACATGGTGGACTGGGGGTATCCCGACGAGCAGGGCGCTCCTCCCTTCTCCATAGCCGACGCGATGAGCGGGGATGTCGACGGCGACGGTATGGAAGAGTTCCTCGACGCGTATAGCTACGTGGATCTCTCGAGCCTCACTATCTACACAAGCATAGACAGGTACGAGTACTCCGGCGAAGCCAGCGTCAGCTCCTCCTACGGCATCATAGATAACCTGGTGGTCACCGCTTCCGACCTTGGAGACCTGGAGGGGGACGGAAGCTACGAGGTTCTGGTGGGAGGCTACGAGGTCAACCTGGACACCGGCGAACTCTCAGGAGCCCTCTACATGGTCAGCGCCGACACCCTAGAAGTCGTGGCCAGCTACACTCTGGATGCTCCCCAGGGCGTTCTCGTCGACGTACCAGGCATAGCGGTGGGAGACCTCATACCTGGACACCCCGGTGATGAGGTGGCTCTGGTGTACAACATGTACCAGCTGGATGACTACGGCAACACCATACCTGTAGGATACAGGTTCCTCCTCGCCGCGGTAGAACGCGGTGACTTCAGGGTGCTGGGAGGCTATGAGGAGCAGGGCTCGGCCCTCTCCCTAGATATAGGGGACCTAGACTCCGACGGTGTTGTCGAGATAATCCTTGTCCACAGGACCCCCGAGGGCGCCGAGCTGGCAGTCTACAGGGCCGCGGACCAGGGCCTAGCGGTATACGGGAGTTGGGGCATAGACGTGTCGCCTGGGGGGATAGCCGTTGCTGAGGCTTACGATATAGACGGCGACGGCATAGTGGAGATGCTCGTGGCGGTGGCCGAGCCCTCAGGCCAGAGTGTCTCAGCCGTCCTCGAGGTCTACGCCTTCCTGCCATCTACAGGCGAACTCAGGCCGGAGGGCAGGGTTGACCTGTCAGGCGAGTACGCGATCCCTGTTCCAGCGGATCTCACTGGAGACGGCGTGCTCGAGGTGGTGTACCTTGTCCAGCTACAGGACGGCGTCTACCTTGGGGCGGGGGTCGTGGAGAACTACGTGGATCCCACGGGCGAGGTTAGGGGTGTAGTGCTAGACGCTGAGGGGAACCCTGTTCCCGGAGCCAAGGTTAAGCTCTCCCTTCCCAGAACGGTAAGCATGAGAACAGTGGCCGACGAGAATGGGTGCTTCAACTTCACCAGCGTCCCTGCGGGCTCATACCAGGTGGAGGCTTACTGGAGGAAACCCGGAGGCGTAGGGTATGCGGTCATGCTTGTGGCTGTAGAGCCCGGTACAACCGTCGAGATAACCCTCCAGGAAGAGGCGGGGACCACGACTACGACAACCACTCAGCCCATCCAGACAACCACAACC
>JALURJ010000320.1:0-696 GCA_027016915.1 Desulfurococcales archaeon
TGCCTCGACCAACGCGTTCTTATCTATGAACGACACGGTTCTACACCTCCTTTTCCCACTCCTCCTCATACTTGGCCAGGATCTCGTCGTATAGCCCCTCGTCAACCTCCCGGGAAACCTGTTTGGGGTCCTTCCCGTCAACCGTCACGCCTATGCTTCTCGCGGAGCCCAGGATGGTCTTTACCGCACCCTTAAGGGTCTTGGCGAGGAGCTGCGGCTTCTTAACCAGCGCTATCTCCACTATTTTCTCGAAGGACACGTCGCCCACCTTCTTGTGGGCCGGATCCCCTGAGGGCTCGGAGGCCCCTGCCGCCCGGAGTAGGAGGGCTGTAGTTGTCGGTATGCCTACCTCGATCTCGAACTCCTTAGTGTCCATGTCCACGATGATCTTAACGGGGATCGTCATGCCCTCAAACTGCTTTGTCTTCTCATTTATAGCCTCGACAACCTTGGCCACGTTGACCCCCATGGGGGAGAGCGTGGGGCCCAGAGGCGGGCCCGGATTAGCCTTGCCTCCCTCCACCTGCACGGTTATCGTTTTCTTCCTGCCCATGGCGCCTTACCTCTCACCGCTCTTCTTAGCTGGCCTAACCATGTCGCCCGGAACCGTGATCGGGAGTGGAAAGGCGGACTCAAGGATATTTAAAACTACCTCGTTCTTCGTCTTATCTATACGGACAACCTGGGCTTTCATAC
>JALURJ010000320.1:706-2379 GCA_027016915.1 Desulfurococcales archaeon
GCCACTATCTCGACCAGCTCGCCCTCCTTCAGCCCCTCTATCACGGGTTTCGGTTTAAGCACCTGTTCAAGCTCGTCTAGGGAGAACATGCCCGGCGCGTGGCCCTTAACATGCTTCATCTCCCTGATAAGCGAGTAGACCGTGTGGATGCCGGGGGCCTCGATTATGACATAGCCCCTGACCCCGGGAGGAACTATGATCGACGCGACGTCTATGTTCTGGGCCTGGGCCCTCATCTCCATTAGGAGTGCAACATTTGCCTCCTGCTGCGCCGTTGTCCGCACCACGAAGAACGCGGTCCTTCTACGTTTCTCTCCCAACGCCTGCACCCTTTCAGCCTGTTGTAAGAGTTATCCACGCCGCTATTAAGTGGATTATGTAGGCTATTGCGCCTATGAGGGCGAAGCCCAGGAACGTTAGTTTCAAGGATAATTTAAACTCGTCCTCGTCCGGCTTCTTGACCAGGATCAGGATCCTCCTCCACGACGCGAAGAGGTCGCTGAATCTCTCGGCGATCCCCACTGCTCCTACGCCCAGCGGTGATAAGGGATAGAATCAGTTTATATTCTTATTCCCGGAGAAGCGCCCCAGCCACGCTAGCCCAGCATCTTCTCTATAAGCCAGTCCGGGTCGAACTCTTGGAGGTCGTCGTATCCCTGGCCTGTCCCCAGAAACACTATGGGCTTGCCTATCTCATATGCTACACTGAGAGCACTGCCACCCTTAGCGTCGGCATCCACCTTGGTGAGAATCACCATATCCACCCCCACGCTCTGGTCAAAGAACCTGGCCTGCTCCACTGCGTCGTTGCCTGTGAGGGCGTCAACCACCAGTATCTTGTAGTGGGGCTTGGAAACCCTCACGATCTTCTTAAGCTCCTCCACCAGGTCCTTATCGGTGTGCATCCTCCCTGCAGTGTCTATGAGGACCACGCAGTACCTCCTAGCCCTAGCGTGAGCTATGGCGTCATAGGCGACAGACGCAGGATCCACGCCGTACCTCCCCGCAATTATTGGTATGCCGAGTCTCGACGCGTGGATCTTGAGCTGTTCCTGGGCACCCGCCCTGAAAGTGTCCGCCGCTGCCACGAGCGGCGTCATGCCGTTCTTCTTGTAGAGATAAGCTACTTTGGCGATGGTGGTTGTCTTCCCAACACCGTTCACCCCGAGAAACACTAGCCTTAGAGGCTCACCCTCCCTGCACTTCTCCCTGGCCTCAGCCACGAGATCCAGCTTGGCCTGGTGGGCGAGTATCTGCCTAAGGGAATCCCTCAACGTGGATATAACAAGTTCCTTAATATCGCTGCCCCGCGACACCCTTCTCCCGGCGAGAGCCTCCTTCAGGTCGTTGGATAGCTTCTCGGCGACGGAGAATGCAACGTTGTTTTCAACCAGCCTTATTTCAAGCTCTTGGAGCACCTCTTCCAGCTCTTCCTCGGAGAGCTCCTTCGTGGAGACCTTATCCACAAAATCCCTAACTATTCTTCTAAGTTTGGAGAACAAGGCTTGCTACCCTTTACCACTACTTCTCCGCGCGGCCTGCTTTGCAAGGGCAGCCTGCTGCACCTGGGCCAACAGCGCCTGTATGTAGCTATACTGCTCCACCTGCCTCCTGAGTTCGGCGTTAAGCTGCTCCACTACCCTGTTGGCCTCGCCCTCGAGTTCTACTAGAAG
>JALURJ010000321.1 GCA_027016915.1 Desulfurococcales archaeon
CATGAGCAGGGCCTCGGCGAGCGCGCTCGCCCCATCGTACATGCTAGCATTCACTACCTCCATCTCGAGGAGCTCAGCCATCAAGCTCTGGTACTCGAATAGAGCCTGGAGCATCCCCTGACTAGCCTCAGCCTGGTAGGGGGTATACCCGGTTAGGAACTCGCTCCTCTCAATAATGTACCTGACCAGGTAGGGCACATGGTGAGGCCAGGCCCCGCCACCGAGGAACGGAGGGGGCCTCCTGAAGACCTTGTTACGCGATAGGACCTCATCCATTATCCTATCAAGCTCTATCTCCCCCAGAACCCTCCCAGCGCCTATATCGAGGGAGTCCCAGTCACCCTTGAACCTGGCGTCCTCAGGTATATCCCTGAACAACTCGCTAACATCACTAATACCCAGAGCCTCCAGCATAGCCCTCCGGATAGCCTCAGGGCTATTAGGAAGCCACGGGTGACCCCCACCCAAGACGGTACACACCAACAACACTAATACGGGGCACCCACTAATAAGGGATATCACTATTAAGGAGAGAGACCAATCACAGTGGCGTATATTAATGGATCCCTAGGTGTACGCCTAATAGAGGTTTGGCTACTAATTGAGCGGCTTCTATTCCATAGGGCAATGAAGACCTCCGCCCACACAGTGTGAGAAGACATGATATGAACTGCTGGCGTTGACCATCGGTATGACCGAGTTCATGTAAAATTAAGAGTATATAGCATTAGCTAACGCATTCGTGTGAGGGTGTGTAACATATCATTCCATTTAATGTCTCATCCACCACCTATGGGGAAAACTAGTTTCCCTAAGGGATGCCTCTTTACGAGGAGCTAGGCGTCTGCTTCGTGGGGTGCCATCGACTTCTTCAATGCCTTATAGAACATGAGCCACTCGAGGAATATGAGTATGCTGGATAAGCTTATCGGGCCCGTCGTATACCCGGCCAGGGCGATTATCGCTGTAAACCCCCCATAACCGGGTATGGGGAAGAGCGGGTATCTGGCATGAACATAGTAACACTTGGCAGGAGTATTTGGGCCGATCGATTGTTCGGGGCCTATGCGCCCTATGTGGAACAGCCTCGGCAACAGCCACTGAGTGAAAGGCCATAGGGGAGCCCAGTCAACGGTGGATGCCATGAGGGGCATAGCCTGCCCTATAAGGGGAGCTAATAATAGGAAGCGATAGGGCCTACGCCTGTACTTAGAATGGTAGGCTATTATAACAGCGCCTATACCGGGATACAAGAATACTGTTGCTACAGCATTCCTAAAGATCCATCCCATAAGACCTATTATCAGGAGCGGGGGCCCGAGTAGGGCCATAGCAATCGTTACACTCTTATATAGGCGCGGGGAGACATTCCTTAAGTCCAGGTTTCCCATCAGGGATCCCATGAACCTCTCAATTAATATAATATAAACTATATAAATTGCTGGGTAAATAATGAAGGTATAAAGTACAATAAATCCTAGACGAAACCTCTCAAACAAGCTCCCTGGAGTTATGTATGCTGTGACCCATGAAGCCAACGCATAGCCTAGAAGGAGGACGTATCTCCTGCTATGCATCAACCCAGGCTTGATGGCGAGAAGAATCAGTAGAATTAAAGCCAGCATGCAAATCGAGTATGGCATATAAACTAGTAGCTTAAAGGGGATTCCGAGAACGGAAGCGTCGGGGCACCTCTCATAATAGTACCTAATAAACCTAAAAGCATCCCTAAGGATCGTCCACTCACAGTAAAACACCCACATATAAAGAAGAATCATGTATATAGCGAAGATCCTGGGCACGGGTAGGGCCCTAGCCAGTCTCCGAGTCACAATCTTAAAGATAGACACAGGGTATCCCCAGGGTATCCATCTTAATCATCTGGGTCCCGGGGGGCGGAGCATAGTAGTTGTATGTCGCATAGCCATTCCCGTGGCTTTCAGCAGTTTCATTTTACCAAATACCTTAATTAATATGCGCTGAGGTAATTTGCGTGACTCGTTAATTACAATTATTTTACCGCTACCACAGTCCTTAGAGAGAGCATCTGTAACTCCATGAAATTGGTTTTAGAAATTTTTTCAGCCAATTCCCTTGAGAGATTCTCCTTAATTCCTTGAGTGAGAGTGGCCGCTGAATGTGCCTATGGTATTACCTTCTATGCGGTATCGCTGGTAATACCCATGTGGTGGTGTGGTAGTTATAGCCTTAAGGTGGTGATGTCTTGGTTTTACACGGGCTTTTGGGTTGAGCTCGAGGCTCGCGAGGCATTTGGCTGTCATCGCTTCGAGGGCTGGTGTGCCCCCTGTTGATGGGGCTGGTGATACGCTGGAGAGGCTCCTTAGGCTTAATTCTATGAGGGCCCTCTCGGGG
>JALURJ010000322.1 GCA_027016915.1 Desulfurococcales archaeon
GGGATGGTCGAAGCCTGCCAGCACGCCTTCATAGCTCTTGCCATTGGACAGCCTCACTAAGACGCGTCGGCCAAGCAGGGAGCTCAGCTCGTCGAGCAGCTTCCGGGTTGCGGTTGTTAGGCTCATTCTTCTCGCCGCACCATGTTTAGAACTGGGAGGTATATTAGCAATTATGCTCAGAGTGGGGTGGCCGGTCCCGGCTATAACCCGCCTTCTGTACTGCGGCGGCATTTGGCTGAGCGGCTCCCCCCGCCTCGCGCGGCTGCTCAGCAGCGGGGGCCTTGCTCCCCGGGGGACGGCCGTTTCAACGCATCCACCGCCGTTCTCGGCGGGTTACTGGCCCCCCGTTGCCGGGGGGCCCTCGCCGCCTCACGGTCATTCGACGGTGGCCGTGCCGTTTCTGTGCCGTTGCCGCGGGTTTCCCCGCGCCCCTTTACGGGGCCCCGGCGCCGCGGGGAGGGCGGTGTTTCCTCGGGCCTAGGGCCCGTAGCCGCCAGCCGGGACCGGCCGAGGTATAGTTTGTAGTGGAGGCTTATAATGCGCTCGGGTCGAACAACTGTTCCTTCTCGTACACGTCCTCGGAGTCCCTTGCCTTAGAGTATTCCTCTAGAGGCTGCAGGTTAAGCTCTATAAAATGGGGGCCCCACTTGTAGATGGAGGCATAGCGCTTCGCCTCTTCCTTAAACCCTCCTATGTAGAGAGCTGCAACCACCGCCTCGAGGCTACTTAGCATCCGGGGTTGACCGTAGTTGACCGGGTTGGCGGCGACAAGGTAGGGGAGGCTTCTGTGTACTCCTCTTTTCCCTATTCTCTTGAAAACCTGTTGCGCTTTTTTCCAGGAGGCGTCGACGACGAGCAGGCCGAACTGCAGGAGGTTCTCCCTATCGCCCGGGGATAGCCTGAGGGGAGAGTAGGGGTTGAGGACCACAACGCCTCGGGGGATCCTCCTCTCCCGCACCGGTATGGCCAGGCCTAGGCGAACCATTTTCTCGGCAGTGCATTTAGAGGGATCGTCCTGCCTATAGTGCAGCACGAAGACTCTGGGAGTCTCGGCCACTTTTCGGTGTCCCGAAACAGCTTTATCCCATTACGGGTTAATTAGAGGTTGGTGGGATCTTTGCCCACAGCAATAGTATTGATAAATACAGAGATAGGGACGGAGCAGGACGTGTTCGAGCAGCTGTCAAAAATAGAGGGAGTTAAGGAAGCATACATAGTATACGGCGTCTACGACATAGTGGCGAAGCTCGAGGCGGAGAACATGGATAGCCTCAAAGAGATTGTTGCTAACAGGATAAGGAAACTTGACCGCGTGAGGTCTACGCTCACCATGATAGTTGTAGAGGGCAAGGAGTTCGGCAAATGAGGAGACTACACGTAGGTATAGATGATCACGATTCCCCCGAGGGGGGCTGTACTACACATTTTGCGGCTATCGCCGTAAAAATCCTTTTTGAGCTCGGCGCCGTTTTCGAGGACTACCCGCTGCTGGTGCGGCTCAACCCGTCCATTCCCTGGAAAACTAGGGGGAACGCCGCCGTAGCTTTTAGGGTGCTCCTGCCCGAAGGCAGGGTTGAAGACGCTGTTGAGGCTCTGCTGCAGGCGAGCTCGGAGTATAGGGGTGCCACCCGACACCCTACGAGCTCGCCTGGCATGGTTTTCGCCGTGGATACTGATCCCGGCGCGTTCCGGGCTATATATAGGAAGGCTCTTTCAGACCTGATTACACCCGAACTCGCGGCACGGTACGTGGAGAGGCTCGGCGCCTATGTGCCGAATGAGTACCGTGGAGCCAGAGGAGTTGTGGGTGCCGCGGCTGCCCTCGGAGCGCTTCTCGACGGTGAGGACTATACTTTCGAGCTTCTGGCCTATAGGTCTCCCGAACACTGGGGCACCCCGCGCCTCGTAGACCCTGCCAGTGTTGAGAGGATGGACCGCGAGACGAGGCCCTACACCTTCAACAACTATGACCCCCAGGAGCGTAGAGTTCTCATAACGCCCCACGGCTTGGACCCGATACTGCTTGGCATAAGGGGTGAAAGCCCTGATGTTCTACGGCGAGCCTTAGAGCTTGTCGAGGTAGGCGAGCCTATAGATGCATGGCTCATATTCAGGTCGAACCAGGCAACAGATGCACACTACGTGCCTAGAAGCATCGCAGGCCTGAGGCCGTACCAGGCCGGCATCATAGACGCTGTTGTTGTCGAAGCCCCCTGGGTCCTGCCTAAGGGCCATGTAATTCTAAGGGTTTCCGACGGGTCAGGTAGCATTGATGCGGCCTTCTATGAACCTACACGGGTCTTGCCGCGTGTTGCTAGAGGACTTGTTAAGGGTGACAAGCTTAGGCTATACGGCGTTGTTAAGCCCGCCTCCACTACCCGCGGCCTAACGTTTAACGTTGAGAAGCTTGAGGTAGTCGAGATAGTCGAGACTTTCAAGCTGGTTAACCCGGTTTGCCCCCGCTGTGGTTATAGGATGACGTCGGCTGGAAGGGGTAAGGGGTTTAAATGCAGGAGATGCAGCTATAGAGATCCCGGTGCGGCGAAGGAGAAGGTCCCGGTACCACGCAGCGTGGAGCCTGGCATATATGTTCCGGCACCCTCAGCCATGGGGCACCTGGTGAAGCCTCTGCAGCGGTACGGGATGGAGAAATCTGCGGTTCGCCGTCCCCTCTCCGCTGAGGAGTGGAGCTGGTATAGGTAGTTTCCCGTGGATAGGCGGCAAGGGTGGAGTGGTGTGCCTAGAGGTGAGGTGATAGTTGTCGATGGGCTCTCCAAGAGTTACGGGGAGATCAAGGCTCTCGATAATGTGAGCTTCACAGTAGCACGCGGTGAAATTTTCGGGTATCTGGGCCCTAATGGTGCCGGCAAGACTACCACCATCAGGGTCCTCATGGGGTTCGTGAAGCCTGATAGAGGTAGGGTCAGCGTTATGGGCTTCGACGTGCCCAGCTCCGGGTTTGACCGGGCCAGGCGAAGGATAGGGTTTGTGCCGGGCGAGTTCGGCCTCCCTCAGGGGCTGAGGGGGTTGGATGTTGTTCGGCTTGTATCCAAGCTCCGCGGCGCGGAGCCCGTGAGGCTTGACAAGCTGCTGGAGCTTTTCCCCTTAGACCTGGAGAGGAGGGTTGACTCCTACTCTACGGGCATGAAGCAGCTGCTGGCAGTGATCCTGGCGTTTATGCATGAGCCCGAACTCGTTCTCATGGATGAGCCCACAGCGGGCCTGGATCCTCTCATGCGGGTGAGGCTCCTCGAATTCCTTCGAAGGGAGGCGGAACGGGGTGTGACTATTTTCTTCTCTTCCCACGTTCTTAACGAGGTTCAGATGGTTGCGGATAGGGTTGCGCTCCTCAGGGAGGGGCGCCTGGTTGCGCTGGAGGATGTTGGGTCGCTCCTCAAGAAGCGCGGCAAGCTCGTCACAGTTCAAGTGGATGGAGAGGTCCGGGTGGAGGGCTTGGAGCTTGAGGGTGTGGAAATTCTGGAGGTTCGGGGCTCCAAGGCGAAAATGCTGGTTTCCGCCGAGGCCCTGAACAACCTTATGCGCCGCCTATCAAGCTACCGCCTGGCCGATCTAGAGGTTAGGGATCTCCGGTTGGAGGAGATTTTCCAGTACTACTATGAGAGGTGACCCGCTTGTCCCTATACCTCGCATTCTTCGAGCTGAGGAGGCGCTGGGTGCTCCTGCTTGGAGCCATAGTGGGCCTCGGAGTGCTGTTGGGACTCACTGTTTGGAGCTGGACGTTCTTCGAGGACAGGCTCTCGGAGTTGGAACAACTATTCCAGGCTGTGCCGGAGGACGCGTTGAAGCTGTTCATGAAAGGAGGCATAACCACGCTGAACTTCGACGTATACTACCTTTTCAACTTCCACGTATTCACATACGTCGCCGTGCTCGGAGCACTCTTCGCCTATATGGGGTCTAATACCATTATAGGCGAGCTGCAGTCCAGAACCCTCTGGATCCCGCTATCATCGCCGCTCCCACGCTGGAGGGTGCTGGCAGCCAAGTATGCGGCGCTCCTTGCTTTCTCCTCACTGGTATCGCTATCAACACCAGCAATGCTGTACCTCACAGCCAAGCTGCTCGGAGTCGGCCTAAGCAGGGATCAGCTTGTATGGTATGTCAAACTATACCTGGCCCTCATACCGTTATATGCCGCCCTCATCGCCCTAGGCATGCTTCTAGCGGCAGTCCTCATCTCGAGAACAGCTAATGTGTTGGCTCCCTCGATAGTCATTGCAATGTATTTCATAGACGTCCTTACAATGGAAACCCGGGTCGAATGGGTGGGCAGAGCCAGCCTAACCAGGTATTATGATGCGCTAAAAATATTAGTTAAACACCAGGTACCCTTGACGGATCTAACTATACTTGTACTGTTCTCAGCCGTAGTCTTCGCGGTTGCGATGGAGCTGTTCTCAAGGCAGGATGTTGCCATAGGATAGCCCTGAAGGGTAGCTGGCAATTTTACCAGGCAATAAAATAATATCATTATTAATTATATTAAAAGTGAATCAGGATTCACAAACCTTAATTGCGTATGGAGCCCACCGTTTCCAGTGGAGCCTTCATGCTTCCTGTAGACTGCTGAGCATGCTGCATACATTACGTTTTTCAAGCTTACCCACCCCCACCCCTTGGGTTCCAGTGGAGATACTTATCACTACATTATTGCGAGAGGTAAGTTTGGTTTGTATAATGATCTATATATTGGAAACATCTCTTGTCTCCTCATGTATAAAAGTAGAGAAAATATGGCTATTCATCACAGACTAGGTAATGAAAATTCTACTCATTCACAACATAAACTCTACCCTGAATGCTGCATAACCATGCCTGGTCCTTTGCTTAATGCTTCTGAACTGCTTTGTGATGTGCGGAGCAGTAGGTGAGGGGCGGGGGTAGGTGGAAATCTCTTCTGGGCAGTCAGGCAATTCTACATTGGGGTATGATAAACTTCGCTTTTTAAACCCCTTGGTTTCCACTGGAGTGGGACAGGTATGGAGAGAGGGGTTCACCCAGGCATGGGTCTTCGTCTGGAGGTTTTAAGGTATTACGGAGAGGTCTATCTTATAAGGGTGTTATTCGTGGAGGAGCCTCTGTCTTATGATGTCTATCTTGGTTATGATGCCCTGGATCACGCCTTTCTCTATGACGAGGAGTGCGGGGTGCTCGGTTAGAAGGGCTATTATGGTTGAAATGCTTGTAGAGGGTGATACCACTGGTAGGGGGTCTTCCATGACCTCTGATATCTTCGTTTCACACGGGTTGGGGGAGTTGCTATGGGCTAGTAGTTTGAGTAGGGAGGTCTCATATATTGTTCCGAGAAGTCTGCCTTCATAGTCTATTACAGGTATCTGGGATATGCCGTAGTGGTCCATGAGCTTTACTGCTCTGCATACGGTATCGTCGGGGTGTAGCGTTATTACGGGTGTGTGCATCACGGTTTTGGCTGTAACTTTCTCCTTAAGAGACTCGTTGATGGCATCTAGTATTTTCTTTAGTGTTGACATACGGGGATTTATGGTGCCCCGCTCAAGCCTGGCTATTAAGGCCTGGCTTACCCCTGCTCTTCGAGCCAGCTCGCGCTGGGAGAGGCCAGCCTTCTTCCTAAGCCGTCTTATTTCCTCCGGTGTCGGTAGGTACGTTATGGCTGCATCCCCCTTCGCCTAGTCCTCGGCCTCCGGGCTCGATTCTAAATAGTGGTGTGAATGGTTAAAAGTTGCATGCATGGTGTCGAAAGCTTGGTGGTAAGTTAATAATATCGTCGGCAACAAAAATATAGCGGGTTTGACTTTGATCGAAGAGTACCGATTTCACGGTAGGGGAGGTCAGGGCGCCGTCACTGCGGCACGCCTCCTTGTGGGTGCTGCTCACCGGGAGGGGCGGTACGGCCAGGCATTCCCCCATTTCGGAGCCGAGCGAAGGGGCGCTCCAGTAGTGGCGTTCGCCAGGATTTCTGACAAGCCTATAAGGGTCCACGAGCAGGTCAAGGAGCCTGACGTTGTCGTCGTCCTTGACCCCACGCTATTTAAGCTGGTAAATGTTTTGGACGGGTTGAAGAAGGACGGGATCCTCGTCGTCAATTCGAAGGAGGACCCGGGCATTCGGGGGCCATACAGGGTTTACATGGTCGACGCTACAGGCATAGCTTTAAGCTTGGGTCTACGCGTCGCGGGGTGGCCCGTGGTGAACACCTCTATACTCGGCGCTGTGGTGAAGGCGACGGGCACCGTCTCGCTGGAATCGGTGCTTGAGGAGATCAAGGCTAACTGGCCGGGCCGTATGGGGGAGGCCAACGCCCAGGCCGCCAAACTGGCGTATGAGAAGGTTATTCGGGTGAGATGAGTTGGAGGAAGACCACTTGATTCTACCCTTGTCCCGCCCCGCTCCCGGAGCTATGGGCAGAACCGGGACTTGGCGCAACTATAAACCTGTTATCAACCAGGAGAAATGCATCAAATGCCTTCTCTGCTGGCTTTACTGCCCGGAGGCCACCATAATACGCCACGAGGATAACAGTGTCTCCGTGGACTACGACTACTGCAAGGGCTGCGGCATATGCGCCAACGAGTGCCCCGTCAAGGCCATAGAAATGGTCCCGGAGGTGCAGGGCCATGCCTAGAAAAATACTGACCGGGAACCACACCGTGGCCGAGGCGGTCAAGCTAGCGAGGGTGCAGGTGATCGCTGCGTACCCTATAACGCCGCAGACAACCATAGTCGAAAGACTGGCTGAGATGGTGGAGAGGGGAGAAATAAAAGCTAAGATGATACGGGTTGAAAGCGAGCACTCCGCGCTTGCGGCGGTGTACGGCGCCGCAGCCGGCGGTGCTAGGGCCTTCACGGCGACCTCCAGCCACGGCCTACTCTATATGCACGAGGTGGTCTGGTGGGCTGCTGCGTCGAGACTGCCCCTTGTCATGGCTGTAGTTACGAGGGCCATAGGGCCGCCGTGGAACATCCACGTCTCCCACGAGGACATAATGGACCAGCGCGACACGGGCTGGATAATATCCATGGCGGAGGACAACCAGGAGGTTCTGGACCTGGTGCTTCAGGCGTTCCGCGTATCCGAGGATGACCGCGTCTATCTACCAGTAATGGTGGGGCTCGACGGCTTCCTTTTGAGCCACACAGCCATGCCTGTCGACGTGCCGGACCAGGAGGACGTGGACTCTTGGCTTCCGCCAAGACTCCCCAAACCATATACGGTGGAGCCGGGAAGCGGCGTGATCATGGGCAACATACCGCCCGATGAGGCTTTCTACATGATGAGGTATGCCATGCAGAGGGCAATGCATAACGCTAAACGCGTCATAGAGGAGGTGGACGAGGAGTACTACAAGGTGACGGGGAGGCGTTATGGCGGCCTCGTGGAGTTCTACCGCTGCAACGACGCCAAGTACGTCATAGTACTTATGGGCACTTGGGCTGGCAATGCCAAAGAGGCCGCCGACAGGCTTAGGGAGAAAGGCATACCCGTAGGCGTTGCGAGGATAAGGTACGTCAGACCCTTCCCCCGAGAGAGGCTTAGGGAGAGGTTGATGGGAATGAAGGGTGTGATAGTGCTAGACCGTTCAGTCTCCATGGGCCGCGGGGGCCCGCTCCACGCCGAAGTTGCTGAAGCGCTGGAGGCCAAGCCTTCAATGA
>JALURJ010000323.1 GCA_027016915.1 Desulfurococcales archaeon
ATGCCATAGACAAACCGTTCGGCCGAGACATAGAAGGTAATACCTCCCTGATTTGGGTTGGTAAGATTTAAGTAAAGTTTGCCCCCTATATATTATAACAGAATTTAGTGAGCCCTAAAGGGGGTGTGAGCCTTGTCCAGGATTGGTAAGGCCCAGATCCAGACCACAGCTATCGCTCTCCTCGTCGTGGGCCTAATAATAGGCCTGGCAGTAGGCTACTTGGCAGCGCCGGGAAAGACTACGACAGAGACAGTAACTGAGACAAAAACCGTGGGCGCTGGCGAGACCATAACCGAGACCATAACGAAAACAATAACCGAGACCGTGGGCGCCGAGGGAGGAGTAATAACCATAAAGGCCTGGGCCTCAGGCTCTCCCGTCGACACAACTAGAGTCGAGAACATCAAGAGAGCAGCCGAGATCCTCAACCAAATGCTAGCAGCGGCTGGTGCCAACGTGAGGATAGAGGTGGAGACCCAGTTCTTCAGAGGCGACTACATGGACAAGCTGACAGCAGCCTTCTCTGCCGGCGAAGCCCCCGACATCATAGCCATGAAGAACCTGCCCACCCTGGTAGACGGCGGCTACGTGATCGCCCTCGACGACTACATACAAAAGTACCAGAAGCTCCTGGAGGACGTCTATCCTGTGCTGTGGAACGCCGTCAAGTATAAGGGCAAGACATGGGCTATACCCCAGGACACCGAGGCCAGGCCTCTATACTTCAGGAAGGACGTGCTAAGGCAGCTAGGCTGGACGGAGGAGGAGATAAACGCCCTTCCTGAGAAGATAATGAAGGGCGAGATAACCCTCCAGGACCTAATACAGGTCGCTAAGCAGGCCAAGGAGCAGGGCCTAGTGGAGTGGGGCTTCTACCACAGGCCCAACTGGGGCGGCACGCCGTTCCTAATACTCTACTACCAGTACGGCGGAGTCGCCCAGGACCCTGACACCGGCAAGCTTGTGCTAGTCAAGGATGCTGCTCTTAAGACGCTGCAGCTACTCTACAAGATGGCCCAGGAGGACAAGGTGCTGCCCGAAACCATGATTGGCACCGACTGGAGAGCCATCCACTCGGGCTTCGTTAACGGCAAGGTGCTATTCTGGTTCGGCGGCACCTGGCACTGGGCCGAGTGGCAGAGAGTAGAGTACCACGAGCAGCTCGGAGCCCTTCCCGAGGACTACGAGTGGGAGAACATAGGCTTCGCCCTGGTCCCGGCGCCTGAGCCCGGCCTGAAGCCGATGACCCTGTCAAGCCCATATCTCTACTACGTGACCTCGCAGTCCAAGTACCCCGAAATAGCGTTCCTCCTAATAGTGTTGGCGACCTCGGCGCCTCTCGACGCTATCCACGCCGTTGACAGCGGCCACCTGCCGGTGAGGATGACCACTGTAGACCACCCCTACTATAAGAAGTCCAAGTTCCACAGCGAGGTCGCCTACATGCTGGAGTACACGTCGTTTGAGCCCCTGCACCCCAAGTACGGCGCCTACAAGGAGGCCTGGATAACTGCCATTGCTAAGGTTGAGAAGGGTGAGGCCACGCCCGAGCAGGCCCTCAACGAGCTCGTAAACACGCTGCAGGCCGAGATAGGCGACGACATAATAATAAGGTAGTCAGCCAAGGCTTTTTTCTACACCTTTATTATTTTGTCCAAGGCAAACCTTACTTTTTGGGGGAAGCCTCCAACACATATACATTTCCTGAAACTTTTAAAGCCGCTAACCGGGTTACCTGTAACGGGTTCCAAACCCATATATTAGTAGGGGAACCCGGAACGCTGCTGCGCCCTACTCCCTGCTACTTGGCTCCACCAGCCCAGGGGGTGATGCTGAATGCCGCGAAGGCTTGGGAGAAAGGTGCTGCCTTTCCTGTTCCTCGCGCCGATGCTACTGATGATAGTCCTGGCCTGGGTAGCCCCACTAATCCTGACGGTCTATCTGGGCTTCACTGATCTTAGCATAAAGAACCTCCTAGCCTTCATAAAGGACTTCTTCACAGACAGGGTTCAAAGAACACTGGAAAACTTCAGGAGGATATTTTATGCAAAGGATCCCAACATAGGTGAAACCCTTAGGGTAACGGTACTCTACGTTGCAAGTGTCCTATCCATCAATGCCGTATATGCCCTGCTCCTATCGATAGCAATAGCCTACTTTACCAAGAACGAACTCATTTCGATGATCCTCAGGATCACCTGGCTCCTTCCCAGGATAACTCCAGGCATAATATACGCCTTAATGTGGATATGGTTTATCGACCCTCAATACGGCCTGCTCAACAAGATGCTCCAGGCCATGGGGGTCCCTGACGGCTGGCTCCCCGACAGCTGGCTCTTGAGGAAACCCTACTCGCAGATGCTAATGATAATGATTAATGGCTACGTGGGTGCAAGCTTTGGAATGATAGTATACACGGCGGCGATAAAGTCCATACCACCCGACCTGGTAAACGCTGCCCTTGTGGATGGGGCCTCAGAGTTCCAGGTGGCCAGGAGGGTCATCATACCCCTCCTTAAGTGGCCAATATTGTTCGTAACTGCTTGGCAGACCCTAAGCCTCCTATCATCCTACGAGTACATCCTCATGGTCTGGGGCGCTGGCAGCGGCGGGCAGTACGGCATAGCTAGGAGCGCTGGGGTGATGGTTTGGTCTCTGTATTCCTATACTAAGGCCTTCTCAGAGTACCTCTACGGGTATGCGTCAGCACTCTCGCTAATCCTGGTGGTAATAGGCCTCACTCTGATAGTCCTGTACTTCAAGATCTTCGGGTTCAAGCGACTAATGGAGCCCAGCAGGGTGGAGGTGTAGAGCTATGGTGGGGCGCGAGTCTCTGAGGAAGCGGAGGACCAAGGCCCTCCTAAGGAGGGTTGCCGTGCTGGTGGTGGTGCTGATGGTAGCCGTCCTGCCAGCTATACCCATATGGCTCATGTACGGCTGGCTCGTCTCGCAGAGCTTTAGCGGCAGGGTGATCCTAGGCGTACTGCCCTCCAAGCTGACGCTCGAGAACTGGAGGTTCCTCTGGTCGCCCATAGCCATGGGGGAGAAGGAGTACCCTAACATATGGCCCATAACCATAAACACGCTCTTCCTAGCCCTCGGCGTGGCTGGGCTAGTTGTCATGGTGAGTAGCCTCTCCGGATACGCGCTGTCGAGGATGGAGTTTAAAGGGAGGACGGGAATGATGCAGTTCATCATAGCGCTCCACGCCTTCCCCAGCGTGATCCTTCTCATAGCGCTCTTCGTGATCCTCAACAAGCTAGGGCTCTACGGTAAAGGCTTCATGACACTGGTAGGGATAGTGCTGATCAAGGCTGGACTCGAGATCCCCATGGCCACGTGGATCATCAAAGGGTTCTTCGACGCCATCCCCTGGGACCTGGAGTGGGCCGCACTGGTGGACGGCTGCTCCAGATGGAGGGTTTGGAGGAGCGTCATCATCCCCCTAGTATTGCCGGGCATAGGAGCTGTATCGATATTCTCCTTCCTCTCAGGCTGGTCCGAGTTCCTCCTAGTATTCACCTATGTAGCCCAGGAGGAGTACTATACGCTCCCGGTCCTGATATACCACATGATAGGCGAGTTCATCCACATAGACTGGGGCATGCTTGCAGCCCTGGGCCTCTTCTACGCCATACCCACAATTATATTCTTCAGCGTGTCCCAGAAGATGCTTCTCAGAATATATGTGGGCGGGGTGAAGGGGTGAGAGCATGGTAAGGGTGACACTGGACAATGTGAGCAAGTTCTTCGGTAAGGTCAAGGCAGTGGTGGATCTAGAACTTGAGATAAGGGACGGCGAATTCGTGGCCCTCCTGGGACCCAGCGGGTGCGGCAAGACCACGACGCTCCTAATGGTGGCGGGCATCTATAAGCCGACCCGGGGGAGGATACTGTTCGACGACGAGGATGTAACGGATCTGCCGCCCAAGGACAGGAATATTGGAATGGTTTTCCAGAGCTACGCCCTCTACCCCCACATGACGGTCTACGACAACATAGCCTTCCCCCTGAAGCTCAAGAAGGTGCCGAAACAGGAGATCGACCGAAAGGTCAGGGAGGTGGCCAAGCTCCTCCAGATAGACGAGCTGCTCGGCAGGAAGCCAGCACAGCTCAGCGGAGGGCAGAGGCAGAGGGTCGCCCTTGGCAGGGCGTTGGTCAAGGAGCCTGACGTCCTCCTCCTAGACGAGCCCCTCTCAAACCTGGACGCCAAGCTCAGAATACTGATGAGGGCAGAGATCAAGAGGCTTCAAAAGGAGCTGGGGATAACTACGATCTACGTGACCCACGACCAGGTCGAAGCCATGAGCATGGCCGACAGGATAGCTGTGATGAACAAGGGCAGACTTCAGCAGTACGCGGATCCGCAAACACTGTACAACAAGCCTGCCAACCTGTTCGTCGCCGGATTCATAGGGTCCCCGCCCATGAACCTCATCGAGGGCAGCGTGGTTGAGGAAAATGGCGCCTACTACTTCGTAACCCCGAGCTTCAAGTACAGGCTTCCCAAGGAGATAGGGGAACTCGTGGCCTCGAAAACCAGCGACGTGATCCTCGGCATAAGGCCGGAGGATATTAGGATAGTCATAGGAGACGGCGACGACACCGCTATAAATGGGAAAGTCTACGTGGTTGAGCCCCTAGGCAGAGACCTGCTGGTCAACGTGAAGGCTGGAGACACCCTGTTCAAGATACTGGCTCCAGCCGACCTCCAGCTGGAGTCGGGGCAAGACATATTGATGGCTCCCGACGAGAGGAAAATCCATATATTCGACAAGAAGACGGGCAAGGCCATAGTCTAGCTGCAGCGGAATGCACTCTACCTGTCTTCACCACTCTTAGAAAGCAGAAGCCTCATGTCGTGGATCAGACACTTACCCGTCTCCTCGAGAACCTCAGATATCCTACCCTTTATCCTGCCGCCGGTAAGCTGTCCCAGGAAGAAGGCCGCAACGAATATGGGTATCATTATGAGGGTGGCTCCAGCAAGCATTCTAGCAGCAAACACTAGAGGTACGGGCGCGTGGATCGCAGCGATCCATTCGAGCTTCTTGCCGCGCCTCTTGGCATCGGCTCTCCAATACCCAAACGGTATGTTGAGCAGATACGTGAATGCCAGGGCAGCAAAGATCGCTGCTGAAACCACCTTTGCCACCCCACGCTTCCTTCCTGACACAACCAGGTATATGTTACTTATATTACCTTATAATGCTTCAGAAGCACGTCACAATGCCCTGCAGAGGGCCTGGAGGCTCCTAGCACAGCCTACCCCGTAGCCTAGGATTGTTGCTATACTAGTTCTAAGGCCAGTGCCGTGGCCCCTCCAAGCGCGTGGCATATGCTCGCTATCCCCCTCTTACCGCCATGTCTCCTCAAAACATTGATTAGGGTCACCGTTATCCTTGCGCCGCTAGCGCCGAGGGGATGGCCTATAGCTATTGCCCCACCATGAACGTTTAGCCTGTCCAGGGCGATCCCCAGCCCATCCCTGTATAGGAGGTTGTTCACAGCAAACGCCTCGTTGTTCTCAAAATAGTCGAAATCGCCTACCTTGGCACCCAGTCTGCGGAGAAGCCTCTCCACAGCATAGATAGGCGCCTCAGGGAACCTCCATGTTTCTATGGCTGCCCAGCTATAGCCCAGGAGCCGGGCCAGAGGCTTAAGACCTAGCTCCTCAACCTTCTCCCTGGACGCCAGTACCAGTGCAGCAGCGCCGTCACTCAGCTGGCTGCTACTTCCAGCTGTGTGGAGGCCATCCTTGCCAAACGCTGGAGGCAGGGAGGCCAGCTTTTCCAACGTGGTTCCAACCCTCAGGGTCTCGTCCCTCTCCACCAGGACCTTCGAACCGCTAATCCGGATTTCCACAGGGACAACTTCGTCCTTGAATAGCCCTTGGTCCCAGGCCTTAAGAGCCCTGGTATGGCTCTCATAGGCCACCATGTCCAGCTCCTCCCTGGTGTAGCCGTGCTTCCTAGCCACCATGTCGGCCTCCTGTCCCATGCCTTTGTCGGCGAACATGTCGTAGAGCCCGTCATGCACCATGGCGTCCCGGAGCTCCATCCTCCTGGTTATGAGGTGCCTTATACCCCACCTGGCGCGGGCCGATATCAGGAAGGGTGCCTGCGTCATGTTCTCCATCCCAGCCGCCACCACTACCCCGGCGTCACCGCTTCGTATCGCCTGTGCGGCGGAGAATATGGCTGCCATACCGGAGGAGCAGGCCATCTCGACAGTTATGGCGTCCACCTTCTCTGGAATGCCAGCCTTGAGGGCGGCCTGTCTCGCTGTCAGGATTCCTGTGCCAGCCCTGATTACGTGGCCGACATATACCATCTCGACAGACTTCGGGTCAAGGCCTGCGCGTGTGAGTGCTTCCCTTATGGCTATGGCGCCCAGATCTGCGGCGGGAAGCTGTTGGAAAGCGCCGCCAAACCTGCCCATAGGTGTCCTGATGGCGGAAACTATGTAGACTTCTGCCACGAAAAGTCCCTCATATGTGGATTTTTAGCTGTAAATAATAAAGAAATGCCGTGACGGTCTAACGGCTATTGTCGAAGAATTACAGATACCTCAGCTTGCCCTCCTTTATGTCGGCGCAACGTGTAGGCTTATGGTCTACAAGCCTCTCACGGTCTATAATGTGCACCACTCTGAACCCTCTGGATAGTAGCCAGTCCGAAATTATCTTTCTATGGCACCTCCAGGGGATTCGCTCGCTACACATAACTGCTACCCTATGCCTCCTGGCAAGCCTTTCGAGCCTCTCCAGAGCTTCTTTCGCTTCTGGGCTGGTAAGAATGTATGTAGCATATGCCCTGAACCCTTCCGATTCGAAGCACCTGGCTATTCCAATATCCTCCACTTCCACGCCGAACCTCCTATATCCTCCCAGCTCAGGCATCCACGCGTACATTATCCGGCGTTTGGACAGGGCCTCCTCAAGACTTCTCCGGTTGAAGTGTGGGTACTTCCTACTGGTGGGCCATCTTCTCACATCCACGATGAACTCTATGCCTAGATGCTCTAGCAGGCTTAGGAACTCGTCCAGGCCTCGGCTGGAGTGTCCTACAGTGTAGACTATATGCAGAGGCCCCACCTCTACACTGCTACTTGACTACCTATGATGCAGAGGGGGTCGGGGCCGTGGGGCGTGCCCTTGAGCCTGAGGCTTCGAGCATAGCATCCTCCGAGGCACCAGCTCCAAAGCCTGCAGGAAATACAGTGCCCTATGGGCCTAGTGTCGGCCACGGCCTCCCGGTAGAGCGGGTGGGCAAGGAGGTTTAGATAGGCTTTCCGGAACCCCTGGGTAGCGGCGTTTCCGCCACCGACGCCGAGCACGTCGCAGAGGAGGAGTCTGCCGGAGGGGCTTAGGTCTACCACCCGCCATCTACGGCAGGTGCCGCTGCAGTACACCAGGCTGGAGCGGACTAATGAGCGGCAGAAGGGGATGCACCAAACCCCTACCTCAACACCGCCCTCCTCAACTATTCTTCCAACCTGTCTTAGGGCCTCTTCCACGTGGCTCCGTTTAGCATATACTCTGTTCTCCAGGGCCCGCCCAGCAGGCATGGCTGGAATCACTGATACGCTTGAAGCGCCCATCTCGTAGGCTTTGCGGACGGTATTGCC
>JALURJ010000324.1 GCA_027016915.1 Desulfurococcales archaeon
GGGTGCAGCTCGTCGCAGGCACCCCTACCATTCCCGCTCACCACAACGTAGGCCCCCAGCCTCTCAGCCAGCTCGGCCAGGACCTCTTCTATCCCAGGCCTGTTGGCCTCCCCGCATGCAAGGATCAGGGGTTTCTCGTAGGCTCCCAGGCTATCGAGGATCTCGGCTACCTTACCTGCCGGCGGCTCCTTGCCGGGAGACGCCAGCCTGTCGAGTGTAAACCTTGAAGGATCACCGTCAACGGTGGCGCCCCACAGGTCTTCAGGGACCTCAAGCACCACGGGGCCCCGCGGAGGGCTGAGAGCTTGGCGGAGGAGATGCTCCAGCGTTTCGGGGAGCTTCTCGGGGTCTATGAGCCTTGCAGCCGCCCTGGTTATGGGTGCAGCTAGCCTCTGCTGGTCCACCTCGAGCCAGGAGTCCGTGCCGTAGAGGCGCCTCCTGACACCGCCTGAGACTAGTAGGAGGGGGGAACGGTCCTTGTAGGCTATGCCCAGGCTTATTAGTGTGTTGAGGAAACCGGGCCCAGCGTGCACCGTCGCAGCGCCGGGGATCCCTGTAAGCCTTGTCTCAGCGTCAGCCATGCTCACCGCTACCTGTTCGTGCCTGGTGGAAACGTATCGAAGCTGGGCCTTGTACTCGTAGAGGGTGTCGAGGAAGTCGAGGATGCTGGTACCTATTATGCCATATATCCTCTCCACGCCGAGGCTCCGAAGAGCCTCAGCTATGAAAGAAGCCACGGTGTGGGCAGGCATTGCCCCTGGGCCCCTCAAACCTTCATGTTGACCACGTTGATCGGCTTCTCCCCCTTCAAGACCCGAACCACGTTCTCCACCGTAACCTGGATTATCCTCGCCCTGGCGTCGCTCGTGGCGCCAGCTATGTGGGGGGTCGTTATCAGGTTGACGTTTCTCAGCTTGAGGAGTGGATGTTCCGTGCCGGGAGGCTCCCTGCTATAGACGTCGACGGCGGCGCCCATGATCCAGCCCTCCCTCAGCGCCTTAGCCAGGGCCTCCTCGTCGATCACCTCGCCCCTGGCCGGGTTGATGAGGATGGCTGTAGGCTTCATTATTCGGAGCTCCTTCTCCCCTATCATGCCCCTGGTCTCCGGGGTCAGCGGGACGTGGATCGAGACTATGTCGCTCGTCCTAAGCAGTTTGGGTAGTGGTGCAAACTTGACTCCGAACTCCTCCTCGACCTCGGGCGGCGCCCTATACTTGTCGTAGTACAGGATCTCCATCTCGAACGCCTTGACACGCTTAGCCACCTCCCTGCCTATCCTGCCGAACCCTATGATACCCCAGGTCTTGCCGTAGAGCTCGTAGGTGCCCATCTCCATGAGTTCCCACTGGGGCCACTCGCCCTGCATGGTCTTCTGATGTGCCAGGATGAGGCGCCTCAGAAGGGCCAGTGCAACCATCACCGTGTACTCGGCCACCGACACGGTGTTGGCTCCCCCGATGTTGGCCACCGGCACACCCTTCTCCGCGCAGGCATCGACGTCTATATGGTCGTACCCTGTGCTGGGCTGAGCTACGAGCCTGACATGGTCCATGGCTTCGCACATCTCCCGCGTTATGGGTATCTTGAAGGTGTAGTCGCCGATCACCGCATCGGCGCGCCGCAGTGCCTCGAGGACCTTCTTCTTGTCGCTGACGTCGTTGATCACCACGAACTCTATCTCGCCGCCTATCTCGCCAGCATAGGGCGAGAATATGGCCCTTAGCAGCGCTTCGGGCAGGGGGCTAAAACTGACTATAACATACCTGTCTTTCCCACCCATTACGAGAACACCACCATATAGTTATGGCATCCTGGGAATTATAGTTAACACCCAGAGACCCGGCAGAGGCTCCGCGGAGGCTAGCCGTCCTCGAAACAATAGTATTTGGCTGCAGCCTCCCTGGACACTTTCCCCTCAGCTATGTCCCTCGACATCAGCTCTCTCGGCCGTCTGCAGGGGTCTCCGTAGCCCCCGCCTCCCGGCGTGTTTATGTAGACTGTGTCGCCCTTCTCAAGGGTGACCGTTGTCTTGCCCGGAAGCTTCTCCACCCTCCCATCAGCCCTGACCACGTAGTGCTCCCCCGGGGCTCCTGGAAGGCCTCCCCTAAGGCCCCACGGCCTGGACAGAGTTCTCTCCGACATTATGGTCAGCACGGCTTTCCCGCAGAGTATCTTGAAGGCTCTCGTTATGCCGAGGCCTCCCCTGTAGGTGCCGGGCCCGCCGCTGTCAGGCCTCAGCTCATACTTGACGAACAGCACGGGGTACTCCGCCTCTAGCCGCTCTATCGGGGTATTCAGCGTGTTGGTCATGTTTGTATGGATGCCGTCCACGCCGTCCATGG
>JALURJ010000325.1 GCA_027016915.1 Desulfurococcales archaeon
CAGGGCGTCTCTCGTAGCCTCTATCTCCCATGTCTGGGCCACGGTGTCTCCCAGCTCTCTGGCCACGATGCTGGCTACTTTTCTCCCCATGCCAAGTTCTATCATGCTTCGACGCGGCATTATGTGGCGTAGCCAGAACCTGTGGAAGGGGTCTGCCACCCTGTAGAGGCTTCTCCTGGACCTTACCGGTGTTATCCTCTCGACGAGCCCCATGGATTCCAGTGTTTGGAGGTACTTGGGCACCGACTGGACCGGCACTCCCGCCGTCTCGGCTATTTTGGTGAGCCTCACAGCTCCGCGGGCAGCGGCTCCCAGTATGGCCAGGTACCTGTCGGGCTCCCGGGTCTCCATTAGGAGCTCCAGGAGGGGTTCCTCGGCTAGGGGAGCGCCGGGCCCTGTGACTAGGCGGTATATGTTCTCCTCCACGCTGGCCTGGGGATCCACCAGTGATAGCGTGTAGGGTGAGCCTCCGAACGCGGAGTACAGGGTGAAGGCCTCCGCCGGACTGGGCGCCCCGCGGAGCATGGGGTAAGCTTCGGCGAAGCCGAATCCCCCCAGCCTCACCATCCTTGTGAGCCTCCCATACAGGGGGGCGCCCCCGCTGGCCGTCACCCTCTCCGTAGACCCAACGCTGCTCCCCAGGAGTACCAGGACCCCGTTGCACCAGCGGAGCCTCCTATCCCAAGCCTCCTGGAGCAGCTGCGGCAGGCCAGCCCTTGCGAGGCGCTGGAACTCGTCTATAACCACAAGCCTCCTAGGCCCCACGCAGAGATACTCCGAGAGGAGCGCGACGAGGCTCCTCACACCCTCAAGCCTAGGCCTGAAGCCCAGGGCCTCCGCAAGCTGGGCCTCAAGATCCGCCAGGGCTGGCCCCGGATCCTCGAAGTTCACCACCAGGTACAGACCCTCGATTCCCCGGAGCCCCATCCACCCCCTAACCAGGAACGTCTTCCCTATCCTCCTCCTACCATAGATCAGTACGAGCTCCGCTCTACCACTACCCCAGGCCTCGTCCAGCACCCCCAGCTCCTTGTCTCTATCCACGAGCAGCTGCAATAGACCCCCATACTATACTCTACAGTATAATACTTATAAGTATAATTCCAACCCAACACATTCTTGACCTAGAGCCCCAGCCCGGCTAGGCGCCCTCCAAGAGCATTTCAGCCAGTCTACGCGCCCCGTCCTCATACACCGGCGGCCTCCTGTGCTTGGCCTCCTCTACGGCTTCCTCCAGGGCGCCTGGCTCCAGTTCTTTTAAGAGTACTGCGTTGAGCTTCTCCGCCAGGATCTCTGCGTCCCTCCACCCCGCTGTGAGCCTCCACTCCGGGTTCGGCGCTATGACCACGGGCTTCCTGTAGGTTAGGGCGGCGTCTATCACCGTTTTCCCCAGATGGGACACCACCATGCTGGCGCCAGCTATCCACCGGGCGAAGTCAGGGTCGAAGTCGAACACCCTCCATTCTGGGTGCCTCTCCCTGTAGGGTTTGGGGTCCACCCTCCCCGTCTGGAGCACCACGTTTTCCAGGCCCAGCCTGTCCACCAGGTCGAAGAGCTGCTTGTGTCCATAGGTGCCCCCGGTAACCAGGATGTAGCCCTCATCCCTCGGCTCGTACTCGGGCTCCTCGTAGAGCGGCCCCACAACCACGCCTCCCGGCAGGATCTCCTCCTGCTCCGGCCACTGCAGCACGGTGAGATGGGAGAACGGCTTAAGCACCCGGGCCGACATGCTCGGCCTTGTAAACCTCACACTACTCTCAATGTTCACAACCCTCAACCCCTTCAGCCTAGCGGCCAAAGCAGGAGGCACGCTATGGTTACTCCCACTGCTCACGAACACGTCGTAGCTCCGGGGCACCCTCCGCAAACTCTGCCAGCCAGCCCTCAACAACCCAGGTACAGCCCTCCACAACGGGTCCCTAGGCCCCCTAGCCTTCGTCGTAAACACAACCCGGCCAAACCTCCCAACCTTAGACTCAGACCACCTATCACCCTCCGGGACCAGAAAAAGCATCTCAGCCCTGCCCACAAGCCTCTGAGCCAAGGCGACAGCATACCCGGTATGCCCGCCGCCACTGGCCGTGATCACTATTCTCCCCGCCATGTTTATTCTCCCAGTGCCAGTCATGCTAGTCATGCTTAAACTTAATTAATCTAAATGCCAACCTCCCACACCCGGCGGACAGTGTGGGCGATGCAAGGGATAGGACTGTCATAATTCTTGGCATAGATGGTGTCTCCCTAGCCGACCTTGCCCGTGTCGTTGAGCAACTCGACACACTGTTTTTAAGATGGGTCCTGGCAAGATCCTACAGGTCGTCGCCCCACGTATTT
>JALURJ010000326.1 GCA_027016915.1 Desulfurococcales archaeon
GCTCAGACTGGCCATAGAGAAGGCCATAACCAACGCCAAGCTCAACATAACCCCCATCAGGAGGGGCTGCGGCAGCTGGGAGTGCATGTGCGGCGAGCCCCACAGTGTTCCCTTCACGGTTACGGGGAAGAGCGGAAGCGTAAGGGTCACCCTGAAGCCCGCCCCCAAGGGCACGGGCCTCGTAGCTGGCGACGTGGCGAGAACCGTGCTAAAGTTCGCAGGTATAAGCGACGTGTGGAGCCACACCCTCGGAGAGACCAGGACAACCTACAACTTCGCCATGGCCACCTACAACGCTCTGAAGGCCACTTACTATTTCGTCACACCCAAGGACTGGGCCAGAGGGGCGACCACCTGAACCGCGGGGTGAGGCCGGTGGCAGTCTACGCTATCATAAGGATCAGAGGCCGCGTCGACGTCCACCCGGACGTTGAATACACGTTAAAGCTGCTTAGGCTCCACAGGAAGTTCCATGCAGTCCTCTACCCCGACCACCTGCCCGGCCTCAAAGGCATGCTCCAGGTGGCCAAGGACTGGGTCACGTGGGGGGAGATCGACAGGGAGACCCTGATAGAACTGCTCAGGAAGAGGGGCAGGGTACCCGGAGGTAAGAGGCTGACCGACGAGTACGTCAAGGAGAACCTGGGCCTCGATGGAGGCATAGAGGAGCTGGCCGACAAGATACTCTCCGGCGAGATCATGCTCCACAAGCTCGAGGACAAGGTGAAACCAGTCTTCAGGCTCCACCCGCCCAAGGGCGGCTTCGACGGAAGCGTTAAAAGACCCTACAAGGATGGTGGAGAGCTCGGGTATAGGGGCCAAGCAATAAACGAGCTCCTCAGGAGGATGATCTAAGGGCCAGAGCCAGGTGGTAACCATGGTCGTGCGGAGGAGAAGGAAAACCAGGAAGCTGAGGGGGCGCACCAGGAGCATGGGCTGGGGCAGAATAGGCCAGCACAGGAAGAGCGGCAGCAGGGGTGGAAAGGGCGCCGCCGGCATGCACAAGCACAGGTGGACCTGGGTGGTCAAGTACGCTCCCAGGTGGTTCGGCAAGCACGGCTTCACAAGGCCTGAACGCATAGCCGGAAGGGTGAAGCCCATCAACGTGGGGGTTCTCGACGAAATAGCGGGCTTCCTGGAGAAGCGCGGCGAGGCAAGGGTGGAGGACGGCAGAATAGTGATAGACACCGTGGCCATGGGGTTCAACAAGGTTCTGGGCTCCGGCAAGGTCACCAGGCCGCTCAAGGTCATAGCGATAAGGGTCACCGAGGAAGCCAGGAGGAAGATAGAGGAGGCTGGCGGCGAAGTCGTTATAATAGCGGCTGCCATTACTCCATCTGAAGAGAAGTAGCGGGGGTAGTCTTTTTGGGCATCCTCTCCGCCCTAGCGGCTATCTCGGAGCGGCTCCCAGCAGTGGAGAAGCCGAAAAGGAGGCCCACCCTCTACCAGAGGCTTATGTGGACAGGCATAGTCCTTGTAATCTACTTCGTCATGTCCAACATACCCCTATACGGCATCCCGCCCCAGGGCGAGTCCCAGATAGGTATAATGCAGATCCTTTTCGCATCCAACGTGGGCACGCTTACCGAGCTCGGCATAGGCCCCATAGTCACCGCGGGCCTGATCCTCCAGGTACTTGCAGGAGCCAAGCTCATAGACCTCGACCTCACGGACCCCGAGGACCGGAGGGTGTTCACAGGCGCCCAGACAACGCTTGCCATACTCTTCGGCGTGTTCGAAGCTGCCATGTACGTGATGGGGTGCAGGTACTGGCAGTTCACTGGGTCTCCAATAACGGGGTGTAGCGCCACCGGCCTGCAGAGGGCAGTCGTGGTGGTCCAGCTGGTCATAGCCACCTACATAATCATACTGCTAGACCAGATGCTTCAGCGCGGCTGGGGCCTGGGCAGCGCCATAAGCCTCTTCATCCTTGCAGGAGTAGCCAACCAGATGTTCTGGAGGCTGTTCGGCATAAGTACCGTGGGCGGCGCCCACCCCGGCCTCCTGCCCTACCTGTTCCAGGTCAGGAACCCCAGGTTCATCCTCCTCCGCAGGGGCGCGGCGGATCTGGTGGGGTTGGTGGCAACACTGGCCGTGATCATACTGCTGGTATACCTGCAGGGGATGAAGGTGGAGATACCGGTAACGACGCAGAGGCTCCGAGGGATCAGGAGCAGGGTGCCCCTCCAGTTCATCTACGTCACCAACATCCCGATCCTGCTGGTCGGCATCCTGGTAGCGGACCTGGCCCTCTTCGCAAACATGGCAGGCTATGTTACCGGGCCTGACAGTTTACCTGCCAGGATACTGAACACGCTGGCCACCTA
>JALURJ010000327.1 GCA_027016915.1 Desulfurococcales archaeon
CCAGTGGGTGACCATGGAGGAGGGTACCGGTGTGGTCCACGCTGCGCCGGCCCACGGCCCCGAGGACTTCGAGCTTGCCAAGGAGAGGGGGCTCAGAGTCTACACGCCGCTCCAGGAGAACGGCTACTTCTCCGAGGAGGCAGGACCCTACAGCGGGGCCTGGTTCCAGGAGGCCTCCAAGAGGGTGGTCAAGGACCTTGAGGAGGCGGGGCTCCTGATACACGCTGGCACCGTGAGGCACAACTACCCGTTCTGCTGGCGCTGCGGCACACCCCTAATGTACTACTCCAGCAGGCAGTGGTTCCTAAGGGTATCCGAGCTTAAGGACAAGATGCTTGAGGAGCTAGCCAGAAACGTGTCGTGGAGGCCTGGCTGGGCCCACAGCAGGATGGCCGACTGGGTGGAGAACGCCAAGGACTGGTGTATAAGCAGGGAGAGGTTCTGGGGCACGCCGCTACCCATATGGACATGCACCAGCTGCGGGCACCGTGTCGTCGTGGGGAGCCTCGAAGAGCTTAGAAGCATGGCCAAGAACCCTGAGGATGTAAAGGACCACCACAGACCGTGGGTGGACCGCGTCGTCCTGGAGTGTCCCAAGTGCGGCGGGGAGATGAGGAGGGAGCCCTTCGTGGTCGACGTGTGGATGGACAGCGGCGTCGCCCATACTGCAGCGCTGCACCAGTACGGCTGGGACTGGATGAGAGACACCCTGTACCCCTACACCTGGATAACCGAGGCGGCAGACCAGACCAGGGGCTGGTTCTACACGCTCCTAGCAACCGGGGTGCTCTGGCACGGCAGGGTGCCCTACAGGGCTGTGCTGCTGCAGGGCCACGTGCTGGACAAGTATGGGAGGAAGATGAGCAAGAGCAAGGGCAACGTGGTGTGGGCCTACGAATGGATGGAGAAGCACGGAGCAGACCCCATGAGGGTTTTCCTCCTCTCCAGGACCCCCTGGGACAGCATAAACTTCGACCCCGACGAGATAGCCAGGTATAGAAGCTACCTCAACATCCTGTGGAACAGCGTGAAGTTCGCAGCCATGTACATGTCCATAGACAGGTGGAAGCCCTCCAAACCCAGGCCGGAGGAGCTAGAACACGAGGACAAGTGGATACTCTACGAACTCCACACAGCCCTGAAAAGGATAGAGGAAGCCGTGGAGAGGGACAACATGCACCAGGCCGTGGCGACGCTGGCCGACTTCATAGTGGAGAAGCTGAGCCACAAGTACATCACGGTTGTGAGGCCCAGGGTGTGGGAGGAAGAGATGACCCCCGGCAAGAACGCGGCCTACGCCACTCTCCACTACGTGCTTGTAAGGACCATAAAGATGCTGGCACCCTTCGCACCCTTCCTGGCGGAATACCTACACCAAGCCTACACCAGGAACATGGAGCCCCAGGCGGAGGAGTCCGTCCACCTCGAGGAGTGGCCGTCGGTGGACCCTGAGCTACTGGACGAGGAGGCGTGGAAGGCCGTGGAGGCAGCCTTCATCCTGGCAGACCAGGTGCTCTCAGCCAGAAGCGAGGCCGGGATAAAGAGGAGGTGGCCCCTCAGACTCGCGGTGCTGGAGCCTGCAGGACTCGCCGAGGAGCACCTAGAGAAGGCGAGTAGCGTGCTGGCCAGATACGCCAACATAAAGGAGGTTAGGGTTGGAGGGAAGCCCGGCGACGGGTACAGGGTGATGGAGGCCCCAGGCGTGAAGGCCTACGTTAAGCTGGAGATAGACGAGGAGCTCCTCCTGGAGGGCCTGGCCAGGGAGGTCATACGCAGAGCCCAGACTATGAGGAAGCGAATGAACCTGGACATAGACGCAGTGCTCGACAAGCTGGAGGTATACACCGAGAGCGACAAGCTGAGGACTGCCGTCGAGAAGCACAGGGACTACATAGCATCCGAGATCAGGGTGCGAAGCGTGGTTCTGGCAGAAAAGCCCAGCCCCGGCGCAACCAGGTGGGAGGTCGAGGGCGAGGAGGTATACCTGCATTTGGAGTAGCTTAACCCTTTCTCCCAACAAACCCTTCTAGTTTAGGTTTGGAAAAAGAGGTTGAGCGCCTACCCGAAGCCTTGGAGGATCAGGCTACCTGCAGGTTCCATAGAGGTGTAGTTGTAGGCCATCACCATGTCGCTGCCGATCGAGTATATTATGTCGCCTATGTACAGGGTCCTCCAAGGATTCGCGTTGGGCACCACACCCCTGAGGCTCAGGTTCCCGGTTTCAGCATCAACGTCTATTATGAAGGAGCCAGCCTTAGGGTAGGCGTAGGATGCCCGAGGCTCCTTAACCAGCACTGCAGGTATTGCTATGTACCCTTTCTC
>JALURJ010000328.1 GCA_027016915.1 Desulfurococcales archaeon
TGTAGACGGCCTGCTTAGCCCCACATTCACAAACATAACAGTGAGCTCTGCCACCATAACTGTGGACGGCAACTCCTCGGACTGGGACCCCAACGCCACGCTCCTAACACTGGACGACCCCGACACCGTGGACTTCAGCCCCATAGACGACGCCAACTTCACAGCCATCTACGTGGCCACCGATAATGTCTCCCTCTTCTTCAGGGTGGACCTGGAGGCTCCAGCAACCCAATATAGGGATCCGGCCGACAGTCTGGACGAGGTCAACAGGTACCTGTACGTAGGGCTTGATACCAATAATGACGGTGTCGTGGATTATAGGCTGGAGATGCATCCCGACGGCATCTACATCAATGGTGCATATAGCCCGGCTGGTGGCTCGGTCTACAACGTGTCCTGGTACGGTACAGCCACGCCGGAGTTCGCCGTCAATCTGTCCTCCATAGGACTCGGCGGCTGGACTGCGGGCAACAATCTTTCCATAACAATCTACGAACTCATGCTGGAGACCTATGAGGACTACTCGTGGTACTACCAGGCCTACTACACGCCCTACATAATCTACACGCTGGGCCTGGGCGGGGAGCTGGGCAGCGGCGTGCTGGCATATCCAAACCTAGCCGGCCTCTTCACCATATACTTCGAAGACGCTGAGTTCACTGTCAACCTATCCCTAGCCACCCACCTATACCTGGGCAACTTCACCAGCGACCCCATGGGCACCGACGGCCTGGATCAGCAAGGCTTCACACCGTTCACCAGCTTCTACTACTTCTCCGTATACGACCCGGCAGCAGTGGTGTGGCCCATCAACATAACCATAAGCTACAGTGACTCGGTGCTGGAGGATCTGGGCCTCAACGAGTCCAGGCTCAAAGCCTTCTACTACGACAAGAACGCTGGGGCCTACGTGGAGCTGCCCAGCTACACCGTAGATACCGTCAACAATACCGTCACTATCACGATAACCCAGGACATCTACATGGCCGGGGACCCAGTCGTGGTGCTTGCCGCACCTCCACTAGTGGTTGGAGGAAAGCTGGTGCAGCCCGGCAAGACCAGCCCCCTGCTTTTCGTCGGCGCCACGCTGCTGGCAGCTAGCGCCGCCATGGTGGGCTATAGGTATTGGCGTAGGAGAAGCTAGACCCCACCAACCATTTTTTCCAGCTGTAAATCAGGCAGCCTTCCAGAGCGTTTTTAGCCGGGCCCGGTAGTCGGGGGCCCAGGCCCTGCCTATCCTCTGTGCCGCCCAATATACTCCTTCAGGCTCTCCGCGTCGAGCGTGTACCTCCACTGGGGCCTGGCCAGGGGCATGATGTAGGCTGCCCTCTCCCCCGGCCCCGCGCCGACCACCTCGAGGACCTGGTCGTCGTGGAATGCCCCTATGGCCACAGTTGCTAGACCCATTGCTGTGGCTTGGAGGTATACGTTTTGCCCTGCATGTCCCACCTCTATCCACACATACCTCTCCCCGCGCGGCCCGTACCTCGAGGTGGTTCTTTCGAACACTGCTGTGAAAACCAGGTTCACCGGCGCGGCCCTGACCCACTCCTGGTCCAGCGCAGCCCTGTAGAGAGCCTCCACAAGGTCGCCCCTCCTAACCAGGCTGAGGGTGTGGCTGTGGGGGTCGTAGTGGTAGGAGCCGGGCTCCAGGAACCCGTCTCCGCCCCTCACGCCTCCGGGTGACACGACCGCGTAGATCTCGAGGGGGTAGGTGGCACCCGCGCTGGGAGAGGTCTTGAACCCGTACCTTGTCTCCGTTATACCGTAGGCCGCCCACAGAACCTGGGACAGCTCATCTATGGTTAGAGGCTCATCCAGGTACTCCCTTATGGACCTACGGTTGGCCAAGGCCCTCTCCACGGACACTCTGCCATCAAGGGCCGGTAGGGGCAGCTCAACTACTCCGGGGCCTGGCGTCGCAGCGCCCCCACGCCTAGGCCTGAACCTGTAGCTTGCCGGCAGGATCGCCAGGGTTGCCAGGGATGCTAGTATCGAGCCCAGCAGTATTTTGAGGAAACCTCTCCTCGACGACACTGCGCAGCCCTCCGATCAACCGTAACTATGCTTGGGCGGTGAAAACTGTGACGCAACCATTATCCCCAGCCCTTGCCCATAGTAGAACGGGGTGCTTTGCTTGGCCCAGAAAAGCTACGTGCTACTGGTGCTAACCATCGCCACGGGGATCCTCGTCATGCCCCTAGCATACCTCTCAGCCCTCTCCGGCCTCTGCATGAAGAACTCATCCCTGGTCGGCGCCCTCACCCTAGGCCTCTTCGGAGACTACGGGCTCTGCACCTACATCCACCTAGACTACACACCCCAGCTCCTCGGCGTGGTTGCAGTGCTCCACACGGTCCTGTCACTCCAGCTCCTAGCCCAGAGGGTACCGGCGGAGCATAGAGCCTACAGGCTTGTCCTCGACGCCTACACGTTGCTAACCATAGCCCTAGGCACACATCTCCTCATAACCTTGTTCGCAGTGTACTATGTGCCGTATTAGAATCAAGCCGTTATATTGTTAAGATTCAGTAAGGCAGGTATCCATACCTGGCTGTAGGGGGCATAGAGTGGAGGAGGTGCATCTCGCCACCGGGGACAAACACGGAGAGGAACAAGCTGCCCAAAACCTGCTAGAGTAGGGGCAAGTAGTAGAGTATTACTCGGAGCCTTCTAAACCGAGATATATGCATCTAGATGCTAGGTGTATATATGGGGTTTCTATCCCATGTAGATGTCAAGGTATTACTGCTCATTCCACGCGGGTGTAGAGCTGGGTGAAATCCACCACGATCCTGCTCGCATCCAGTATTCCGACGGGTTTTCTCTGCCCCTTAATACTCCTGGCCACGACGACATAGTAGTTCCTGGGCGACTGGAGACCTGTCTTCACTGATTTCTCCTCCAGGTTCCGCAGGGCCTCCTCAACGTCCCCGGCGTCTAGGTCGCTCCACTTCGCCTCTATGAATGTTGTTGAGGCTCCAGGCTCTCTTACCACTAGGTCTATTTCTTCTCCTCTGTGCCACCAGGGGCCGCGCTGGACGGGCTTGGTGGGCACAGCCCCGGCGTCGTGGAGCTCGGGCAGGGACTCCTCGACCACCTGTTCGAAGGTTGTGGAAACATAACTGTCCATGCCCCTCAGGACGGTGTCGACGGCTTCCTTGGTCCGGCCGGCCTCCACCAGGGGCCTCAGGGGGAGAATGTAGGTGAACCAGAACCTGAAGTAGTGGTCCCTGAAGAACACCCGTGCACCCCTCTTGAAGCCCAGGGGCCTCCTCACCTGGATGATGTCCAGCTCCTCTAGAACCTCCAGGTATCTGTGGATGGTCCTCGGGTCGACCCCGGCTGCGCTGGCGGCCTCGTAGGGATTGCTCCTCCCCTCGGCTACGGCCCTGAGCAGAGCCATGTACCTCCTAGGCTCCCGGAGCTCCTGCCTCAGCAGGCCCTCAGCCTCGTCCAGCAGGGGGCTCCCAGGCCTCATGACGCCTCGGAGAACCTCCTCCACACTCGTCTTCCCGTAGGCGTAGGCGAGATATGCCGGCGTCCCGCCGAGCACGGAGTATACTCTAACGGCGTCGGCGGGGGGTAGCCCTCGAAGGAACCCCTTGGAGTCGAGGAGCCTTAGAGGCCTGAGCCTGAGGTTCGCTGTACGCCTCCCATACAGGGGTGCATTATAGCCTAGAAGCCTCCTCTCGAAGAACGAGGCAGCCGAGCCGCATAAAACCAGCATCAACCTGCTCCTCCCCAGAACAGTGTCAATGCTTCTCTGAAGCCTGGAGGGCAGGGTTGGGTCCGCTTCAACCATGTACTGGAACTCGTCGAGCACCACCACGAGCCTCTCCCCGCTCCCAGCCAGCTCCTCCAGAACCTCGACGACATCCTCCGACCTAGGCACCAGGTTGAGAGACTTGGAGACGGCCCTGTGGAACTCCCTGCAAAGCTGGCCATACTCAAGCTCCGCCGCAACGTAGTACACCCCTCTACGCCCATCCATGAACTCCTGCAACAACCTGGTTTTACCAACTCTACGCCTCCCATACACCATGACCAGGCTAAAACCATCCCTAGCATACTCCTCCTCTAGGACCCGTAGCTCCACCTCTCGGTCTATAAACGGAACTAAATAATCGTATCTCAATACGATTACCGAAATATGATTACCCATAGGCGTAAATATGCATTACTCGAAAGCCTGCTGAAACCGCTGCCAGCCTGGAAGGATGCGTCTTGTCCAAGGCACCCAGCGAGACGTGCCTACAAGCCCTGGGCTTGAAGCTTCTACCTACTCGCAGAGCGCAGGAAGTGTTTGAATACCGTTAGCGCTAAGGGGACCGCCAGGTAGTAGGGCACGAGGCGCTTTAACGCCACACGGACTGAATCCACCAACCCCTCCACCACCCGGTGGGGCCCGGCTCCATAGAAGCTTAAAACCGCAAGAGATGGTACGAGGATAGCCGCCGCCAAGGCTATGAGGACCAGGCTACTCTTAACAACCACCAGAGGGTTCGAGCCAGCCTCTCTAAGCGTCAGGGCCCAGGAGAGCACTGCCGGGAGCACAAGGTACGCTTTGACCGCCAGGTAGTGCTTGGGGGCTGGCTGGCTCTCGGCCAGCATTATTAGGGCCAGGAGCAGGAGGAAGGGGAACAGGTTGATCCTGACGAGCCCAGATATGCCTGGATCGGCCTTGCTACTAGGCTCCTCCATGTAGAAGGCAGTGGCGAGGCAAACTAGCACCAGTGCCGCCGAGAACGCGGCGTTGCTCAGATCCCAACTACTATACTCGCCGCCAACCGCCGAGCGCGCAAGGACCCATGAAAAGACCCCCAGCACAGCCGCGGCTGAAAGCATCAGGACGGCCACTACCCGCCATAGACTATACGTGCTCGCCATACCCAAACCTAACAATAACCTATACAAGCTCTCCCCCTCGCTGTTCAGCCTATACCTCCCATGGTCGTCCTTCTCCAGGTACGGAGCGAGGAGCTTGAGATGATAGTTAAGCCTCCCCGTAGATTTAAGGCCCAACCTTCTCAGGATCTCGCTGTACTCCAAGGGACCCTCCTCTCCTAGCAGCCTGAGAATCCTCCTCCTCGTGGGATCCCTAAAGATCCTGGCGATCTCCTCGGACTCCATTCGATCCACCTACACATCCCTGTTTTATCTCGGTTAAGCCTCTTTTTGACAACGGCTCTTGTCAGGTATGGAGACAGCTACGGTTTCAGGGAGCGTAACAGTAGTTTGAGTCCCGTGAGGCCTAATGGTATGAAGACATAGGCTGCACCCAGCAAGCCTACGACCATCAGTATCAGCCAGATGTCCGAGCCCTGCGGCGTCATTAAGACTCCGAGGATGGACACGGTAGCCATTAGGAATACTCCGCTCCAGAAGGCGGCATCGACGCTTACCCCGTACCTCCTGGTCGTGAAAACCCAGGAAAGCATGGGTGGAACGGCTAGAAGTATCCAGAGTAGCACCTCACTAAACCTGGTCTCCCTGACCGCCGGGGCCAGGAGTATGAGGAGGGCTGCAACCAGTAGCGGTAAAATGTTTGCCTGGAGGAGCCCGCCTATACCCACTTCGCCGGTGGACCCCTCTTCCTCGGAGCCGAAGACCACTGCGAGGCCCGCCGAGGTCAGCGTTACCGGGAAGAGCGCGTTGCCGAGCCCCACATATCCGTAGAGGATCAGCGCGAGGGAGAGGGATGCCAGAATAACCGTGACAACAGCCATCACCACGGCCAAGATCTTCTCCAGCGAGTTAGCCCTATATATGCCCAGCCCAGCCATCAACCTGTAAAGGCTCTCTCCCCCACTGTTCAGCAAGTAGCGGCCATGATCATCCTTCTCGAGGTACGGGGCCAGGAGCTTGAGATGGTAGTTAAGCCTCCCCGTAGACTTTAGACCCAGTCTCCTCAGGATCTCGCTGTACTCCAGAGGGCCTTCCTCGGCCAACAGCCTCAGGATCCGCCTCCTTGTCGGGTCCCTGAGGATCCTTGCAGCTTCCTCGGGCTCCAAACCGGCCCCCTAGGATCCCTGTTTTACTCCCGGTTAAGGCTCTTTTTGACAAAGAACCTTGTCAGCTACGCTGAGGGGGCAGTCCAGAATGTATTAATCAAAAATGGTTGCGCACTATGGCTAGGCCACACGGTCCCAGAGAGGAAGATTACTAAATTAGATGCTGCTAACATTATGGTTGTGGGGCTCCTTGCCTGCCGACAGCGAGGTAGTTAGGTATAGGGTTGGGGAGGCTAGATCGGCTATTCGGGAGCTTCTCAGGCTGGTCTCCAAGCCCTACGAGGGGCTAAGCCTTGACGAGAAATACTCCATGAGGTACAACCTAATAGTGCTGGTGGAGGCCCTGGTATCTCTGTGCACACACATAGCCGTCGAGGAGTACGGGAAACTTCCATCATCCTATAGGGAGGCCCTCAAAACCGTTGTTGAGAGGCATACCCCAGAATGTGTAGAGGACCTTGAGGCGCTGGCTGGTATGAGGAACCTGCTGGTACATAGGTACTGGGTCGTGGATGACGCTATGCTGTACAGTGCCGTCAGGAATGACTTTGAATGTGTTGAGAAGCTGCTGAGGAAAGTAGAGGAGGTGTTCATGAAGTGACTATAGTTTACCGCGGTGTTGATTTGAAGGATATCATGCCTAAACTCAGGGAGGTGCTGGAGGGCCGCGGCGACGTGGTGATCGCCGTGGTCTTCGGCTCGGCTATACGGAGGAGGCTGGTGAGAGACCTGGACATAGCCGTGTACTTCGAGGGGCGGCCCAGCCTGAAGCAGATCTTGAGGCTGGCCGCAGAGCTGGAGGAAGTGGTCAACATTCCGGTGGACCTGACACCCCTAAACTTGGCGCCACCCGGCCTAGTGTTTAAGGTTCTCGCGACAGGTAGACCCGTCCTGGTTAGGGATAGAGTATTGCTGGCCTCCCTCCTCCATAGGGCCCTGGGCGAGCATATGGACATTGGTATTAAGCTGAGAATAGCGTGGAGCCGTGGGCGCAACTAGTAATTAAGCCCGTATAGAATTCCGTCACTCGGGGAATCTTCTTGTTCAAGCCGTGGATACGTGAGGCCCCCCACATGGTGCTGAGGGAGTATGGCGGCGGGGTCGCGAGGCTAGACCTAAACGAGTCTCCCTACCCTCCTCCGAGCTTCGTGATCGAGGCTGCTGCAAGGGAGTTGGAGAGGGGGAACCGGTATCCCGACGGGAATATGTTCCGGAGGCTCTACGAGGCTCTCTCATCCTACACTGGTTTGACCGGGGACAGCATAGTCGTGGGTGCTGGGGGCGACGATATACTCAGAGCGGTTTTCGCGGGAACCGTGGAGCCCGGGGACAAGGTTGTTGCGCCCCGCTACTCGTTCGGCATGTATAGGGCCTACGCCAAGCTGGCTGGCACTGTGTTCGTGGGTGTGCCTCTGGAGCCTAGGGGCGAGCGGTGGGTGCTGGACGAGGACCGCCTCCTAGCGGAGGCTAGGAGGGCCAAGCTCGTCCTGCTGGACAGGCCCAACAACCCCACGGGAAGCATGATCCT
>JALURJ010000329.1 GCA_027016915.1 Desulfurococcales archaeon
CCGCACACTTGTATCGTTCTCCCTGGATAGGGCTATCAGGGATGCTGGAAAGCTTGGATGGCCCCTGGTGACCAAGCCTTTGCTGGGCAGCTGGGGCAGGTTGGTGGCCAGGGTGGATGGTCCCGAGGCCCTCCGCAGCATCCTGGAGTACAGGGAGCGAATACCTGGCCTCTACTCGAGGGTCCACATGCTCCAAGAATACATTGACAAGCCGGGCCGCGACATCAGGGTCTTCACGCTGAACGACGAGCCCCTCGTAGCGATCTTCAGGGTCAGCAACCACTGGATAACCAATACTTCGAGGGGAGGCAGGGCCGAGCCAGCGCCCCTGGACCCAGAGCTGGAGGACCTGGCCTCCAGGGCTGCCCGCGCCCTCGGCGGAGGCTTCCTGGGGCTGGATGTTTTTGAGGATGGGGAGAGGGGCTACCTGGTCAACGAGGCCAACGCAGTGCCAGAGTTCAGGAACACTGTGAGGGTCACAGGTTACCCCCTCCACGTGAGGATTGCAGAGTACCTAGTATCAGTCGCTAGGAGGTAGCCTGAAGTGCTGGAGCTGGCCCGCCTCTACAGGGACAGGGGCATCACCATCATTAAGGGGGAGGCCCAATACGTGTGGGACTCCGAAGGCCGCCGGTACCTAGACGCCCACACGGGCCACGGTGTCGCCTTTCTAGGCCACAGGCACCCCAGAGTGGTAGAGGCGCTTCGCAGGCAGCTCGACGAGATCATGGCGGTGTCGGGGTCCTTCGGTAACCCGGCGCGCGACGAGATGCTCAGGGAGCTTTCAGCAATAACCCCGGGGCACTGGAAGGTTTTTATGCAGAGCAGCGGGGCCGAGGCGGTGGAGCTAGCACTGAAGCTGGCCCTTAAGGCGACGGGGAGACGCAGGATCGTTGCCTTCACCCGCGGGTTCCATGGAAGGACCCTGGGAGCCCTCTCCGTAACGTGGAACCCGAGATACCGCTCACTCGTGGCTGGCTACGGCTATGACGCTGTATTCGCACCCTACAACAAGGCTGAGGAGGTGGAGAAACACGTGGATGAAAACACGGCGGCCGTCATAGTGGAGCTTGTGCAGGGCGAGGGAGGCGTTGTGCCAGCTGACCCGGAGTTCGCGAAAAGCTTGGAGGAAGCCGTAGAGAGGTCTGGAGCCCTCCTGATAGTGGACGATGTGCAGGCGGGTTTCGGGAGGACAGGCACCGTGTGGAGCTGGCAGCGCTACGGCTTGGAGCCCCACATATTTACGGCTGGCAAGAGTGTGGGGGGAGGATTCCCAGTATCGCTGGTCTTCGCTAGGCCTGACGTGGTCGCGCTGAAGCCAGGCGAGCACGGCACAACCTTCGGCGGAAACCCCATGGCGGCGGCAGCCGTGGCAGCGGCTGCCAGGGTTCTCAGAGAGGAGGGGGTGCCGGAGAGGGCCGGGCTCCTCGGCTCATCGATCCTCAGCAAGCTTTCCTCAGCCCTCGAAGGACTTAGGCTTGTCAGGGAGGCCAGGGGTGTGGGCCTCATGGTCGGCGTAGAGCTCAGGGTGAGGCCGTCGGGGGTTATCCGTTGCATGCAATGCAGTGGAGTCCTGGCCCTTAGCGCCGGGTCCACCGTGGTTAGGCTTCTCCCGCCCTACCTCATTAGCAATGAAGACGTGGAACGCCTGGTGGGCGTCGTTGAAAGGTGCGTCTCCGAGGAGCATCGTTTCAGAGGTCCTGGTGAGGCTGCTTAGGGCTTATAGTCCCTCCGGGATGGAGGATGAGGCGGTCGAAGCCTTCACCCAGCTGGCCGAAGAGCTGGGCTACCCCAGAGTCTGGGTAGATGGGGCGGGAAACGCCCACGCCTCCACGGGCGAGGGGCCGCCCAAGGTGGCTCTCGTAGGCCACATAGACACGGTGCCGGGAGAGATCCCGGTCTCTCGGAAGAACGGGGTGATCAAGGGGCGAGGGGCCGTCGACGCTAAAGGGCCGCTAGCAGCCTTCCTAACGGCGGCAGCCCTCGCCAAAGTTGAGGGTTGCACTGTCCAGGTATCAGCCCTGGTCGGAGAAGAGGCCGACAGCCCTGGTGCACGGTTCCTCAGGGATACAGGCTTCTACGCACCCTACATGGTGATAGGAGAGCCAACCAACACTACAGGCATAGCCGTGGGCTACAAAGGATCCGCCACAGTATACGTTGAGTGTAGCGGTAAGGGAGGTCACTCGTCGTCGCCGGAGGTAGGGGACTCTGCATTGGACAAGATTCTTGAAAGCATCAACGTCTTACGGATGACCAAAGGCGTGTCAGTTTCCGTGGTCGAGCTCCACGCGTGGAG
>JALURJ010000330.1 GCA_027016915.1 Desulfurococcales archaeon
GGGCCTGTCCAGCAGGCTCGATAGGCCTAGATCCCCGGATACACGGTTTACCCTATCAGCTACCTCATGCTCGCTCATACCAAGGGTTCTCAGTGCATAGGCTATCTCGTCGTAGACTCTAGGGTTGAATAGCTGGTCATCGGGGTCCTGGAACAGTATACCTATACGCCTCCTAATCTCGGGCCTATCCTCTACGGGGGATCCGTTAAGCAGTACCTCGCCCCTCTCCGGCCTAAGTAGGCCAGCCAGGATGAGTAGCGTGGTAGTCTTACCGCTACCTGTGGGGCCTGTTATAGCTACGACCTCTCCTCCCGTAGCGTCGAGGCTGGCGTTCCTGAGCACGTAGCTGGATCCATCGTAGCTGAACCATACTCCCCTCATGCTAAGGGAGACCAACTAGGTATAACACCCACAACACCAGCACAGGGGCCAGGGGTATATATGGTAGGATACCCGAGCCCCTAGCCGTGTAGCTGGATAGCCCTGGCGAGGATCCAAGCCTACGGGCTCTAGCCGATCTAGCATAGGCCTCAGCTCTCCTCATAACACGTGCTAGGACCTCCGCTGCAACACTAGCCAGTAGCCTCCATTCATTACGTAAGCGCAGTCTCCCCAATACTCTAGCCCTTCTAGCCATGGTCACTCTAAGGGCCTCACCAGCGTATACCGGTACTAGGAAAAGCGTTAACTCCAGGGCCCTAAGGAACTCCGAGGGCACTCCTAGGCCTTGGAGACCTTCCAGTAAGCTCCTCCAGCCAGCAGCGGATACTATAGCGACAGTTAATGTGACAGCAGCCGATACTCTGAGCAGGAATACAGCGTAATCCTTGAAGTCCCCAGCAATTAGGGTTGGAGCCGATACTATGGCAGCGAATAATACGGCATAGCATATTATGCTCAGACTCCACCTAAGGCTAGCACCACGGGCTAGAAGCGCTAGCGTGATGGTCGAGGAGGCCAGAGCGGCAGGCAATACTAACAAGCTCTCGGTACCACTTAGCACTAATAGGCTAGCAAATAGCATTAGAACAAGTATCCTAGGCGATGCCGGATAGGAAACCCCAGACTCCCTAGAAAGCGCTACAGCTGTTTCCCTGAGGGACTCCAATATAATCTCCGCTAGGGGCTTAGGAGCCGCCAAAACCCGTTAACCTCACTAGTGCTAGACCTACTAATATTATCAAGGCGACACCTATGAGCCCCGATACTATGTAGCCCAGGGTATCGGGTAGACCCGGAAACGTATAGTCAGCCAGGGGGCTCCACTTCCATACCGGACGCTCGTGGAGTCCGAGCTTCTCGGCGGCTACATCCAAGGGCTCAGTGTATCCTAGGCGCTTGGCCAGCACTATACCGAATAACGGGCTAATTACCACTAGGAAGACTATAACTGTGATCGCTCCCCTATACCCCTCAAGCCGAGTCATTACCCGTCACTCTCGCCTTCGGGAGCCTCTCACACCCGGCATGGTTATAGGAGCGTTTTCGCCTCTAAGACTCACAGCAAGCGGGGAGCCTGTAGTGTATAAGTACTCGTATACAATACTGGTGATGGCGCCCTCGAGCACTCCCAGGATAGCGTGCCAGAGACCCATAATTGGTACGGAAACAGCTACCCCGTAGGGGAACGTGGGGGAGAAGCCTATCTCCAGGCCAGCCGCTATCCCGGCCAGTGTCAAGCTAAGCCATCCTGCTAGAGCGGCCGCCAGGCCTATGCCTAACCTCGACTTGCCCGATACGCTAGCGAGTAGCTTGAAGGAATAGTACCCGACGACTACTCCTATTACCGCCATGTTAAGGATGTTAGCGCCCAGAGTAGTCAGTCCTCCGTCATGGAATACTAGGGCCTGAACCACTAACACTAGAGCCATCACATAGAAGCCCATCCAAGGCCCAAAGAGGATCCCAGCTAAGGCGCCACCCAGGAAGTGCAGGGATGTGCCACCCGGGATAGGCCACGCTATCATCTGCGCGGCGAATACGCCAGCGGCCAGCACTGAGGCGGCTAGGATCCTCTGATCGCTAAACTCCCCCTTGACCCTACGCCAGGCTATAATAGCGTACATTAGGGTTAGCGCATAGGTAATTAGGCAAGTTACCGGATCCAAGTAACCGTCAGGGATATGCACTAGAGGATCCCTCTCCATCCGAGGGCCTTACCCGTTCTCTTCAATGTATTTTGAGGATACAGTTGAAACGATTGACACATGGATTCTATTAAACATTATAAATAATATATTATTAATGTATTAAACTTAAACATATACGAATACCGCTAAACGCTGTTGATTT
>JALURJ010000331.1 GCA_027016915.1 Desulfurococcales archaeon
GGCACGTCCCGCATCTCCTCGTCAACTACACGAAGCTGTACGAATGGTACGGGCAAACCTGTGCGCTGCGCCATGAGTTCCCACTTCTCTTCCTCAGGCCTGCCGAGTAGCGCTGTTTTAATTGTAGTTAGAGTCAGGACAGGCGCTGTCTCTGTGAGGCCGTAGCCCACGGTGGCCTTAATCCCGTTGTCCCACGCCGCCTTGGCGAGGCCTCTGGGCAGGGCTGAGCCTCCAATTATGAAAATCAGCCCCTTTATCCTCTCCTTGTACTTGGGGAAGTCGGGGTGTGTGAGTAGCATGTATAGTATTGTTGGCACTCCTGCGGTGTGGGTAACCCTGTGCTCGGCCAGGAGCTTGAGGTAGATACCCATGTCGAACCTGCCGGGATAAACTTGTTTTAGCCCAAGCATCGTGGCGAGGTAAGGCAGGCCCCACGAGTACACGTGGAACATGGGCACGATATGCATGAACACGCTGGTATAGTTTACCCTGAACTCGTCGGGTATAAAGGCTGAGATATGTAGTCCTGCAGCTACGGCATGAAGCACTATCTGGCGATGAGTATGGTAGGTGCCCTTGGGTAAACCAGTGGTTCCAGAGGTGTAGCACATTGCCGCTACGGTGTTTTCGTCCACTTCCTCAAACTTGTAGCCGCCCTTACCATAGTCTTCCAGCAACGCCTCATAGTCGTAAACCTCCTTACCAGCAATCCTGGAGGGTAACTCCAGGCTCTCGTCTTCCCTCAACACGATTATTTTCTCGACCGTTTTGAGCTCCGGTGCAAGCTTCTGTATGAGGGGTAGGAAGTCCTGGTGCATTATGAGGACAAGGTCCTCGGCGTGGTTCATAATATATGCTATCTCCATGGGTGCGAGCCTAATGTTCACCGTGTGGAGCACAGCACCCATCATGGGTACTGCTAGGTATGCCTCGTAGTGCCAGTGCGTGTTCCAGTCCAGCGTCGCAACTCTGTCACCCATGGCTAGGCGTCCACTAACACCCTTCACTCCTAGAGCTGTGAGGGCGGCTGCGAGCTTCTCGACGCGGCTTCTCAGCTCCCTGTAGGTGTAGGTGACCTTGTCTTTGTAGTGTATCTTCTGCTCGGGAGCCATGTAGAGCGCGTGGCTGAGGAACTTGTCTATGGTTAGCTGATAGTCGGGGCCTTCTCCAAGGTAGAGTAGTTCCCGGGACACGGTTAATTCACCTAACAACTTCTAAAGTAGATAGTATATTGGTCCAGCTTAAATAAATACCCATTATTTTTAATATCTATAAGCTAAAAACAAAAATAGTATGTCTGCAGGAAGTCTGGTTGCTAGAGCTTGAGGAACCGCGCATTGATGGCGACTATCACTGTGCTGAGGGACATGAGGGCAGCACCCATGGCTGGTGTAAGCAGTATGCCTATATTGTAGAGGATGCCGGCGGCCAGGGGGAGTGCGAAGGCGTTGTAGCCTGTGGCCCAGAGGAGGTTCTCCATCATTTTTCTGTAGGTCTTCCTTGCCAGCCTTATCACTGCCGCAACGTCCCGGGGGTCGTTTCGGACGAGTACTATGTCTGCCGACTCTATTGCCACGTCTGTTCCAGCGCCTATAGCTATGCCTACATCGGCCTGAACCAGTGCTGGCGCGTCGTTGATCCCGTCGCCCACCATGGCGACCTTCAATCCTCTGGCCCGGAGCCCTTCTATCACCTTGGCCTTCTCGTGGGGCAGAACCTCGGCGTAGTATTCGTCCAGGCCTAGCTCCTCGCTCACCCACTTAGCAACGCTCTTGTTGTCGCCCGTGAGCATTATACATCTTATCCCCATACTCTTCAGCATCTTCACAGCCTCCCTAGACTCGTCTCTTATCATGTCGGCGAGAGCTATGGCTCCAAGGGGCTTGTCGCCGTCCAGCACAAACACCACGGTTTTTCCCTGCTCCAATAGGTGCCTGACCTTCTCCACGTACTCGGCCATGCCGTTCTCCTCCAGGTAGCCTGGGCTCACCACCCGGATCAGCTTACCATTGATTCTGCCCTCGACGCCTCTGCCTGGGAGGGCCTTGAAGTCCTCCACCTTCTCAAGCTTCACTCCCCTCTCCTCGGCAGTCCTGACTATGCCCTGAGCTATGGGGTGCTCCGATTTTGCTTCAAGCGTCGCTGCAAGCTTCAGGACGTGCCCTTCGCTCTGGGCGCCAAGGGTCACTATGTCGGTGACCCCGAACTCCCCCCTGGTCAGTGTGCCCGTCTTGTCGAACACCACTGCTTGGAGCTCTCTAGCCCTCTCAAAGGCGTCTCTCTGCCTTAT
>JALURJ010000332.1 GCA_027016915.1 Desulfurococcales archaeon
GCCCCCCGACTTCATGACCTCGGTGGCGGTGTCGTAGATCTTCATGAAGCTGACGGGGCCGCTGGAGACGCCGCCCGTCTTGGCCACCACGTCGCCCCTGGGCCTCAGGGTGGAGAAGTCGAAGCCCACGCCGGCGCCAGCCTGCTGGAGCTTCGCCGCTATCTTGAGCGAGTCGAAGATCCCGTCCACGCTGTCCTCGACCGGGAGCACGTAGCAGGCCGCCAGAACACCCAGCTCCGTCCCCGCGTTCATGAGGGTAGGGCTGTTGGGGAGGAACCTCCTCGACGACATGAGGCGGTAGAACTCCTCGGCGATCCTCGAAGGATCCCCTCCATACCTCTCCTCGACTCCTGCCAGGAAGTCGGCCACCCTCCTAAACATGCCCGACGGCGCCTCGAGGAACCTGCGGGTGGCGGGGTCCCTCCTCAGGTACCTGGACTCCAGCAGCTTGACGGCGGTGTAGCTCAGCGAGGCGTCGGCGGGGTTAGGCGGCCAGCCGAGGCCGGCGTCGGAGTATATCCTGGCCAGAGCGTAGAGCTTCGCTGCCTCCATGAATCTCGGGTCCTCAACCCACCTAGAAGAGAGAACGTGCTCCACGGCGTCGCCCAGCTCCCCCGCCGACACACGCTCGCCAGCACCCCTGGCCTCCAGGACCTCTAAGACCTCCTCCACCAGGTCCTCGGCAAGGCCGGGGTCCAGGCCGGCCGCCGCTAGGCACCTCTCGATGCTGGCTCTGAGCTTCGACACGTCGAAGCCTTCGAGCACGCCGCTCCTCTTATGCACAGCCCTGGGGGACACACTCTGCCCGTGTATCGGTTAGATTCCCGAGCCTTTTTATCTCTCTCCAAGGATCCCTGCAACCACGTCCTCAGCCTTCTCAGCCGTCTCGGGGTCCTCCTCCACCTCCTCAGGCCAGGGCCTCCCCATGTTCTCCTCGGGCAGCTTCCTGGTGGCGTCTATGCCGAGCTTGGATCCGTAGGAGGGGGCGATGGATGCAGGATCCAGGGCGTCGGTGTGGGTGTGGGGCACGACGAGGACGTCCCGCTGCGGGTCGACGTGGGAGGCGAGGGCCCAGAGCACCTGGTCCAGGTTGTGGGGGTCTACGTCGTGGTCCACCACAACTATGATCTTGGTGAGCGAGGTCTGGCCTAGGCCCCATAGGGCCATCATGACCTTCTTCGCGTGGCCCGGGTACCTCTTCCTTATCGAGACGATGGCGACGCCCTGGAAGACCCCGTGCTCGGGGAAGTTGATCTCCACTATCTCGGGGAGCAGCATCCTTAGGATGGGGAGGAAAATCCTCTCAACAGCCTTGCCCAGCACAGCGTCCTCCAGCGGGGGTTTGCCCACAACGCTACCATAGTATATGGGGTTGTCCCTGAAGTACATGCGCTCGACGCGGAGCACCGGGTACATCTCGGCGGGCTTGTCGTAGTAGCCGAAGTGGTCGCCGAAGGGCCCCTCCTCGGCGAGCTCGCCGAGCCTGACGTAGCCCTCTATGACAACCTCGGCGTTCGCCGGGACCAGGAGGCCGCTGGGCAGCTCGTAGACATCGACTCCCCGGCCCCTAACCATGCCTGCAAACAGGAGCTTGTCCAGCGGGTATGGCACCGGGGCCACGCCGGTAAACATGGTCGCGGGGTCGCAGCCTATAACCACAGCTACCGGTATCCTCTCCTCACCCCTCTCCCCGGCAGCCGCGTAGGCCATGGCGCCCCTCTTGTGGATCTGCCAGTGGACCACACTCCTATCGCCGTCCAGCAGCATGACCCTGTAGACACCCATGTTGGTCACACCCCTCACAGGGTCCCTGGTGATGACGAGGGGGAAGGTGAGGTAGCGGCCCCCGTCCCTGGGCCAAGTCTTGAAGGCTGGAAGCATGTCGAGCGGCTTGTCCCCAGCCTCCACAACGTTCTCCGTGAACCTGGCCCTCCTAACCCTGCGGGGGAGGTACCTGGCCATGCTGCCTGCCTCAACTATGCTCCTCACCTTCTCCCTCAGACTCGTGGGGGGCGCCTTGGTTGCCGTGGAGACCAGGCGCTCGCCGATCTCCTCAAGGCTCCCCACCCCCAGCACATCCCTGAAGACCTGGAGGCTGGGGTAAAGGTTGCCTGCAACCCTCCAGCCCGGGTGGCCCTTAACCCTCTCGAAGAGGAGCGCGGGGCCGCGGCGGTACATCACCCTCCTGAGAACAGCCGGGATCTCGAGGATGGGAGATAGCTCCTCCCCCACCCTAACCAGCAGGCCCCTCTCCTCCAGCCAGGCAAGATACCCTCTAAGATCCTCCAG
>JALURJ010000333.1 GCA_027016915.1 Desulfurococcales archaeon
TAACGTCGCCAGCTATGACCACCCTCCCGGCACCGGTCCTCCTCAGGGCCTCGTCCAGCAGCTTGACCGCCTTCTCGTACTGGACTCTGGGCAGGTGTATCCCCTTGGATGCCATGTCGTCCTCGAAACCTAGGTGTAGGTCTGCTAGGACAAGGGTGCGGGTGTCCCTGAGGAACGCTACAGGCAGCCCCGGCACCAGCTCTACCCCAGGCCTTACCTCCATGCCGAATACCCACCATTTAACGTCTGAACGGATGAGAATGGAGGTATAGGAGCCCCGGAGCGGCGGGTGTGGCGGGCCCGCCGGGATTTGAACCCGGGACCTACGGGTTTCTCCCGTACCTCCTGGTTAAGAGCCTCGGCCAGCAGCCAGGCTGTCCGCCGCTCTACCAGGCTGAGCTACGGGCCCTTGCCAGGACGTATCGAGATGGTGAGGGCATAAAAATTTTGCCTCAATCCTCACCAGGCGGTAGGCCATGCGGGAAATATTGCACATAAAAAACCTTTGGCTAACGTTTCCTGGCTCTTCGCACTACCAGCAGGGCTATTCCGGAGGCGGTAATGCCGGTGACCACTAGGTGTATGCTTGTACCTCCGCTCGGCTGTACAAGCTGCCCACCCACTACGGCCCCTATCATGGCGAAGGCTTTTGCAGTGTTATTCTCCAGCTCGTCCAGCGTGTCCCCTGAGGCGAAGACGGTGTAGATGGTCCTAGACTGGCCTGGGGCCAGGGTTCCGAGGTACCAGTCGAAAACGACCGCTCCATCAAAGGATGCCTGTGCTGTTCCATCCGCCTGTATATAATATATTGTGGGCAAGGTAAGCCCCCTGTTATAGTAGTCGTCCCAGTCAAGATCCACACCCGTGGGATCGGGCATCACTGCGAGACCCATATATACTGTTCCCGAAGCTATGGTTGTATTGACGAAAGCCACTGCCAGATTCAGCTCGGGGTGCCTAATGCTGTCGAGCCCCCAATAGTTCTCGAAGGATGACCACACATCCCAGTCAGTGATCTTCTTGAATTCCAGATCCGTTATCTTATCTGTTCCAAGGTTTTTAATTGTTATCTCCTGGATTACGAACTTGGAGTTCAGCGGGAATATTGTTTTGATAGTTATTCCCAGGACGCCGTCATTAGTTGTCATCCTGGTCACATGTATGATGGTATTGCCCTGGGTAGTCCAGGAGGTGAGCGGCGTTACGCCTACAAGAGTACCCCAGGGATCGTCATCTGGGGAGAACCCAGCGCTGTTCGCCCCATAGAATACGGACCACCCATCCCCCCACCATCCTACTGCGAGTGACTCGTATCCCGAACCGATAGGGTATTGGAACCCAATGTCACCTAGAGTCGCATCTTGTATCCCTAGGACTCCATAGTCGTTCACGCCTATGCGGAGATAAGTGCCTGTAAAGTAGTCGCCGTTATAGTAGTAGGCTGTAACAGCGGCTGGAAGTACAAGGAGCATTGTTATGCCAAGCAGCATTAAAATTCTTGTAAATGGTTTGCCTAATGTATCCACATATACCCCCTCAAGCTACCATATGACCTTATTGTTCAATTCTTGGCCTTTACTCTACTATAAGAATTTTGGTTCTTTATACAAATCTGCCCAATACTAAGCCAAAACCACTGGCATATGGGGTTTCAGACTATCGACCCTTCTTCATTGCCGGGGTGCTCCGATTATGTCGGCCTCATCACTCTATGGTATAACTATGCTCTCTAGACAGTGTATAGTTTTTCGGCAACCTCTTCGGGCAGCTCCTCCTCCCTAAGTATGGGGTAGGTGTGGGGAGGCTCCCTGGTCTTAGGCCCGACCACCATGTACCTTTCAGGATCGTCCTCCGGCCTGCTCTTAATTACCCGGACCTTGACGTACCAGCCGTCACTCCTAAGCACGTAGGCATATTTGCCGTGCTTACCGCCCATACCGCGCCCCCTCAGCGGTTCTGGCGTAGCCCTTTATATTATGTACTATCCACCAATCCTTTGGGTGCCCAGGGATCCGCGGAGTAATCGTGGGTGTGGACGGGGGAGCCTCGAAGACTAGGGCGGCCGCCTTCCGGCCCGACGGGAGCCTGGTAGGGCTGGGGCTGGCAGGGCCGAGCAACTATCATAACGTCGGCGTGGAGCAGGCTGTGGAGAACGTCCTCAAGGCTGTTAGGGAGGCCCTAAGAGGCGAGACCTGCAGTGTAGCCGTAGTAGCGCTGGCAGGGATGGACACCAGGTTTGACCGCGAGGTCATGGGCAGAGCCCTGGCCGGGAGGCTTGAGGGGCACGT
>JALURJ010000334.1 GCA_027016915.1 Desulfurococcales archaeon
ATATCCCTGGTATTCGAGGGACTAGCCATATACGGTGTGACGGTGCCCCAGAGGCTGCCCTCACCATTCCTCGTCGTCTGGAACTTCACGAACATGTGTAACCTTAGGTGCATGCACTGCTACCAGAGGGCTGACAGGCCTAGACCCGACGAGTTAACGCTAGAGGAGAAGCTCATGGTGGTAGATCAACTCGATAAGGCTGGCGTTGCGGCTGTAGCGTTGAGCGGGGGCGAACCGACTATACATCCGCACTTCCTGAGGGTTGTGAGGGAGCTATCGGATAGGGGGATCTACCCGGCCGTAGCCACTAACGGCTCAAGGCTGGCTGATATAGAGTTCTTCAAGAAAGCAGTTAAGGCTGGCCTTAGATACGTCGAGGTCTCCCTGGACAGCTCTAGGCCCGAGGTCCACGATAAGTTCAGGGGTGTGAGGGGAGCCTGGGAGAGGGCCATTAAGGCCCTCAAGAACGCTGTCGAGCTCGGTATAAGCCATGCCATGGCCGTCACTATAACAAGGCTTAACCTCGATGAGATAGAGGATATTCTAGACCTGGCGGAGTCCATAGGTGTCGAGAGAGTTGTATTCTTCAACTTCATACCAGTGGGTAGGGGCGAGGATAACGCCTGGCTCGACCTGTCACCTGAGGAGAGGGAGGAGGTCCTCAGGCTACTATATAGAGAGCATAAGAGGCGGGGGATAGAGATAGCCAGCACGGCGCCGCAGTATGGAAGGGTAGCCCTGCAGATAAGTAGGGGCCTAGAGACGGCGCCCACACACTTCTACTTAGGCGACGACAGGATAGTATCGGCGCTAGCGGAGTTCATAGGAGGCTGCGGCGCTGGCAGGATATACGCAGCCATACAACCCAACGGAGACGTGACGCCCTGCGTCTTCATGCCTATCAAAGTAGGGAATGTGAGAGAGAAGCCCTTCTGGGAGATCTGGAGGAGCTCGGAGCTCTTCGAGCGCCTCAGGAACAGGGAAATACTGAAGGGCATATGCGGGAGATGCCCTCACAAATACATATGCGGGGGGTGTAGGGCCAGGGGATACGCTTACTACGGAGACGTACTAGCCCCAGACCCGGGATGCATATACAATAGGAGAGAATGGAGGAAAATAACCACCAGACATCAAGACAAATACTCAATGGTACAGTTGAAGAGTGGAATTCAAGGCAACTAATCAACTAGAGCAGCGAGCAAGAACCCGGGGAACTCTCATTAATAGCCAGCATAAAAGGGTACAGCCTAACAGGGCCTAGAAAACCCCGACACACTCCCGCGTGAGTGGAGTTGAGAATCACTAATAAATTCTAGGCAGTAACTACTCAGAAACAATGATATGTACATCTCTTATCTGGTACTCACTAATAACCCGAGCTATAAATATCAGTGTTACGTAATCGCATAGCCGATATCACCGTACCCACAATATATAAAAACTTTATGTATAAATCAAATTTTACATAGTGTATACATATTATTCTGACATCATTATCAGTTAAGGTGCCGAGGGGGCTTAAGGAGGGGATGAAGAGGTATAGGATTGACTGAAGTAGAGAGATTAGGAAGTTCCTCGAGGAACGTATTAGGGCTCTCGAGCTATTGAGATTCTGGATGGCATCGAGGAGAGGGCTAGGAATCGGGGAACGAGGGTAGACTCGGCAAGGCTCCTTAGAGAGGCGAGGGAGGAGCGTTGATAGTATTGGATGCATCCTTCCTGGTAAAACTTGTACTCAAGGAGGAAGGCTCGGAGAGTGCACGCAACCTGGCACGCTCATGGGCTAAGGGCGGAGAGACCCTGGCAACAATATAGACCTGGCGCTCCCAGAGGCCTTGAACGCTATATGGAAGCACAGCCTAAGAATAGGCGGCCTAGAGCGAGACGAGGCAATCAATAGTGCAAGGGATCTCCTAGAGGGTATGAGCAACGCTAAGAGTGTATCCCTCGAGGGAGATAGCGGAAGAAGCTTTTAAACTAGCGCTAGAAGAGGACATAACCGTGTATGACGCACTCTGCATACAACTCGCCAAGTCCTTAGGAGCAGGGCTAGCCACATTCGACGAGAAGCTATCTAGAATCGCCGCGAAACATAGGATGGCAGCATACCCTTAGAGCCCCGATAACTATGTACTCTAAATCCGGGAATCGTAAGCCCCTCCTCACCACTGTAACACTGCTTAACATTCCACGAACCCTAGGTAGCCAGTGCTTAACAACTTCAACTGTATCACCGACGAGCTCATTTATTAGAGGCATCAAGACCTTTTGAT
>JALURJ010000335.1 GCA_027016915.1 Desulfurococcales archaeon
CGTCTTAGGGGTGGTGAACCCTGGTGTTGGAGCCTCTTCCCTCAAGCTTCGTCGAAGACTTTTACCTAGCCAGGAAGAGGTTTGTCGAGGAGCTAGCCCGAGGAGTGTTTAACCCCTCCAAACTGTTGGAGCTGTCCACGAGACTTTCAGTGATGGTGGCTACGAGCGGGCCTGCAGGGATCAATGTGGCGCCCTTCATGGTGAGTTTCGTCCCAAAGCAGGAATACTTGGGGGAGGTCAACAAGAGGTTCCGGGAGTTCCTAGGGTCCGGCGGCTCCATGAGGGAGGCTGCGGAACTCCTTCTCGAAACGGTGTATAATGACGGCATGGTCGACTCCTTGAAGCTTGTCTCTCACCTAATGAATAGGGGGCATACCTGGATCAACGTTGAGGCCACGGGGAAGGCCGCCCTGGGGATACTGGTGCCGCCTGACAAGGCGGCCTACGAGGTTAGGACCCGAGCAACAATAATCGGGGAGGGGCCTCTCTACGAGTATGCTAACCTGGTCCATGACGTGGTACACGCCCGTGGAAGGAACGTGAGGAGCCACCCCTGGTGCCCCGCCCTCCTCTTCGAGATCGACGAGATTTATGACAACTCGTACCAGGCGCTTGGAAGAAGAATATACCCCTAGAAGGCCTCCATCCTTCTAGAGGCCAGCAGGGAAACCGCTGCCGCCAACGCCAATGCCTCGGTTATGGCGAGTATTTTGACGTAATCCAGGGTTAGGGTGGAGAGAACCAGCACTATCAGCCCAGCGGCGAAGTAGGAGAGCACCACCAAACCGCTGGCGGAGCCCTGCAGGTTCTCCGGAAACACCCTAGCCATCAGCGTGTACACAGAGGTGTCGTAGAAGACGAAGACAGGTAAAACCCATAGGGCCAGGAGCAGCAGTCCTGAGGACGTGTAGACCCCCAGGTATAGGGCCGAGTAGCTCAGGATGACGGCCAGGTAGGTTTTCCAGGGCCCCGAGGCGTCCACCGTCCTCCCAGCCAGAGGCCTAACCAGCACGCCTATCGCTGTAGGCAGTATGGAGTAGACTAGGCTGAATACAGCTATACTGCCAGCCTCCCCGTACAGCTTGAAGGCAGATGCGTTCCAGAAGATCTCCGAGGCTGTCTGGAGAAATACTATTGCTAGGAACAGGGCCAGCACCCCCATGCCGCCGCGCCTCAGGAAGTCTACTACCTCCTGCATCGTGGCGCCGGGTCTTGAGGTAGAGACAACGTCTAGGCTTACAATGGCGGCTGCCATCAGCACGAAGGCAGCAGTCCAGTAAACCGTGGAGGGCCCAGCCACTCCGAGCCAGCCGTAGAGCATCACCAAGGCCCCGCCCAAACCCCAGCCAGCAGTGCTCCCTACGGCGAACCTGGCATAGCCGGAGCCCGTCCTGCCGGTCTCCTCCATAACCGGTGCCACTAGGTTGGGCCAGAAGTATGCCCAGAGAGCCGCACTGACGCCCACTAGGAGCGGCATGTAGTGTAGGCCCAGCATGGGTATTAGCGCGAAGAAGAGGGCTTGAAGTGCCGAGAGCTCTGCTATCCTCCGTCTACCCGACACGTCGCCGTGCAGACCGCCAACAATGGAGAGCAGCACCGGCAACGTCTCGGCAGCAGCCAGCATGAGGATGAAGCTATAATCGTCGCCCAGCAGGTCCTTGACCCAGGTCCTCGAGTAGGTGAAGTGCAGCGCCCACCCCACGCTTTCCAGCAAGCCTGCCAGCATCGCTAGCCTTACCCTGTCCACGCCGCCTCCACCGGGGGAAGGCCTTGAACAACGCCGGGATTTTAGCTGTTTGCCCCGGCCTCTAGCCCAGAACCGATGCGCGGATCAGGCCTTGCCGCTCTGCCGGGGCTCCCAGCAGTCCTGCCTCAGCTTATCAGCGTGTCAAGGATGCTTGGAGGCGCCTCTGCGCTGTGGGCGTATAGCCTGAGAATGCATTCGAGCCTGCGGAGCCTCTCAATGATCTCCTCGGCCCGGGTCTTTATGCTGTCGGCCTCTATTAGAAGGCCTCCTGGCGCGTTGCAGCATGTGAGCTTCACGGCGGTCCACCTGCCCCTGTAGACGACCATGTCGGCCTCGACATACCCCTTCTCTTCGCATATGAACGCGAATTTGGGGATGACGTCCTCCACCCTTCCCTCGATGTAGCCCAGATACTCGAGGTTCTCCCTATACTTGCCGCCCTCAACTAGACTTTCAGACCTTCTAGTATGGCTAAACATGGCTGGAAATCTCCACAGCAGCATGAGCCTCTGAGGTATAAAA
>JALURJ010000336.1 GCA_027016915.1 Desulfurococcales archaeon
TTATATAATTAAATTTAAATAAGTTTTGTCGATTACGACTATTTGGGATAGGGCTGAATTCCTGTATCGATATAGGATTCGTAAATTTTATAAACGGGCAATAATAGACTATAAAGCAAATATCTTATATATAATTTCCATAATAAAAGTGACCTTTGTTTATGGAAATATAATTTAATAAATAAGGGCTTCCGAGTATTGGTAAAGTTAAAACAAATTTTAATATATTAAGTATGGTACTATGCATAGCAGGGATACCGAATTGAAGATTTTAGTCCCTCTGGAGAGCGAGGGGGGTAAAAGGATTATAGCTGATCGCTTCGAGTATGCTACTTATTATATAATATTTGATGTATCTAGTAATAAATGTAGGGAGCTCGATATGCTTAAACCAGCTAGGACTGAGGGAGGTAGGAGGCTTCTAATTGCTTCATGGGCTATGAATAGGGATGTCAAAGCAGCAGTAGCTAAGGAGATAGGCAGAAGAGCCTATGATTATCTAAGGATACATGGGATCACATTATATTATGTTGATTCCAGTGACCCCTGTGAAGCCGCCAGGGCTGTGGTAAAGGGTAAGGCCAGGGTTTATCCCGAGGAGTTGATACTGGAGGATACGCGTGAAGAGCGTGGCATGGATTTTGAGGGCAATCTTTTAAGGTAGGCCTCCTTAAATAATTAGATATTCCCGGGATTGGGCGTGGTTATTCCCCTTGTGTAAGCTTCATTTCTACGGTAACTGCGATAGGGGGACGAGTAGCCAAGAGTACTGCATATTCCATAGGAGGAGTAAGAGCGAGGAGGAGGCTAGGGTATTCTATGAGAGGTTACTGAAGAGGTTCGGGGCCCGTATCGAGGAGACCCCCGCTGGTCCTAGGGTGGTATTCCCTGGCGACGCCGACTTCAGGGGCTACGTCTTCCCGGATATACCGGATAGGATGGCCTTCGCTTGGAGCAGGGCTGTATTCAAGGGTAAAGCGGACTTCTCAAGGGCAGTGTTCGAGGGCTATACCGACTTCAGCGAGGCGATATTCGAGGGTGAAGCCAGGTTCTCCTTGGCCACATTCACGGGTGACGCCGACTTCACGGGGGCGAAGTTCAGGGGTAGGGCTGGATTCTCCTCAGCGGACTTTGAGGGTAACGCTAACTTCTCCCTAGCGGTCTTCGAGGCTGACGCGGACTTCACCGAGGCTAAGTTCCGCGGCCACGCAGTATTCTCCGGGGCAGAGTTCCGCGGCGATGCAGTATTCGATAACGTGGTATTCGAAGGCCCCGTGTACTTCGAGAGCCACGAGCCCCCGAGTTCGGGGATCCAATTCCATGGTAGGCTAAGCTTCAGGTACACCAGGTTCCATAGCGGGGTATTCATTGAGGTACCGAGTAGCTGGTTCAAGCGGGCCAGATCCGAGGCTGAGGCTAGGAGAGTCCAGAGGCTATTCTATGAGAGGGAGGGGATGCGAAGCGAGGCAGACAGGCTCATGGTCCAGGAGATGAGGGCGCACCGGAGGGCACGCCTGCAGGAGGCTATGGAGTACCTTAGGGGAGAGGCTAGGAGGAAGGGCCTTAGGGGCGTGCTAGCGGGGCTCGCCATGCTCCTGGGAGCCGCTGTATCCTATGCGCTGGAGTACATACTAGTCGACCTAACCTCGGAGTACGGTGTGAACTGGCATAGACCCATCATACTATGGGTAGTGGCTGTCCTACTGGTCTTCCCCCTACTATATATGCTGCTGGGAGGGGCTGAGGGCGTCAATAACCCCTGGGACGCCGTGTACTTCAGCGTAGTGACTGCTACTACACTAGGCTACGGTGACATCAGGCCAGTGGGCGTGGGGAGGCTGCTCGCGTCGGCGGAGGCTATATTCGGCACATTCATGTGGGCTGTATTCCTGGTCGTCATATCCAGGAGGTACATGAGGTAGGGGTCGCTGGAGTAGCACTAGGTAATGGCGGCGGTAAGACCGGGGCTACATTAGAGCATTTACATCTTATATACTCCGAGCGGGTTAAACTAAAAACCTGAGACTAGCCTCTATAATATAGAATGAGAACGTATCAGGATGGTGAGGAGGACATGCCGGAGAAGATAAAGTTCTTCGACCTAGTGGCTAAGAAGCCCTTCGAGACGGACAAGTACGAGATCATCATCAAGGAGACCAAGAGGGGCAAGTTCAAGTTCGCCAGGGCCAAGAGCCCCTACACAGGCAAGGTCTTCTATAAGATCCTAGGCAAAGCCTAAAGCCAGAAGCCAAGCCCGTGTATCT
>JALURJ010000337.1 GCA_027016915.1 Desulfurococcales archaeon
CAGGGCACTGGGTCATCCTCTCGGCCAAGCACGGGTTCCTCCGCCCCGAGGACCTGGTGCCGGGGCCATACAATGTCTCCTTCAAGGACCCCCGCACCCGCCCCATAAGGGTGGAGGAGCTCAGGCTCCAGGCTTTGAGGATGGGGCTCCACAGGTACGAGAAGGTGGTGGTGCTGGGGGGCAGAGTCTACGCCGACGTGGTTAGGGAGGTTTTCCCCGGCAAGAAGGTTTGCGCACCCCTAGAGGGGAGGCCCATAGGCAGGGCGCTGAGCCTCCTGAAGAGGGCTGTGGAGACGGGGAAGCCATTCAAATGCTAGCTCCAGAGCCCTCGCCCTGGCCAATGGCGTAGGTCAGCGTGTAGGCGGTAGCCACTGCGGTCAGGGTTGAGAGAGCCGCCATTAGGGGCTCACTCTCCACCCCAAGCGCTATGAGTGCTAGGAGGGCTCCTCCTGTCAGGATCACCGCGGGGGCCCCGGCGCCGGCCTCGGCTGCCAGCCTGTAGAGCCCGTAGGCCAGCGTTCCGAGGATCACCGCCAGTGCTGCAGCTACCGCTACAGTGTTGGCGAACACGTTGTGGAGGGCGTTGCGGGAGGCTAGGCTTAGGGCTTCTGTACTGGGGCTGTAGGCGAACCAAACCCTGTAGATCCATGCTGGAAGCCTCAGCGAGGCCACGAGGTAGTAGAAGTAGAGGGTGTAGAGCAGCCTCCACCTCCCGGGGTCCAGGAGCCTTCCAAGCCCCTCCTCCTCGGCTAGCCCTGCGAAGCTCCTCGCGGTGAGGAACGTGCGGGCCTCGATCCAGGCGGCGACGAACGCCGCGGTCTCTATTAGGAGTGCGGGTGAGTGGTAGAAGACGTAGAGGTCTCCCCAGTGGCCCAGCTGGGCTGCGTAGCTCCAAAGCCCCACGGGGTAGAGCCTTGTGGAGAGGGGGAATAGCGCCATCAGCCCCACGCTGTCGAGGGAGTCTAGGAGGACGTGGCTCCACTGGCCTGCGAGGAAGCTGAGCGCGGCCCTGCCAGCGTAGCTTCGCCCCATCCTGCCCCTGAGGGCCGTGTAGATCAGGGCCGAGACGAGGAGGCCGAAGAACAGGGTGTGGGTAACGCCCAGCCCTACGCCTCTGTGCTGCTGCACCGGTATCCAGCCGGACTCTATGAAGAACTTGGTGAATACGTCGGGCGAGACGCTTCCGAACAGCATCCAGGCCAGCAGAACCCTGCGTTTAAGCAGGGCCTTGAAGGCGTAGGGCTCAAGGTCGTGGGAGAACCAGCACAATCCCCTCCCCACCCATGGAGGGCTAGGCCAGAAATAAAGAAGTATCGTTGGCCCGGAATCCCGGAACCGGTGCCTGAGGGCTCATGTGATTAAAGCTATTATTGGCGGGCCCACAGAGATATTGAGGAGCTATGAGGCTTAGAAGGCTTACCAGCCTTGCTCAACAGTATTATAGGGAGTTTGTAGCGGCTCTGGAAGACTACCTGGCTGGGCGTGAACGCGTCTATGCCGTAGAAAGGCTGGTTCAGCTCCTTGCACAGGCGATCCTAGATTACGCGGCTCTCCTGGCCTCCCGTGAGAGCGGCGTTAAGCCTGACACGTACAGAGGGCTCGCCAGGTTTCTCTCAGAGAAACTGAATCTAGAGCCTGATGAGAGGAGATTCCTGGAAGGGCTCGCCGGCTTCAGGAACATACTGGTACACATGTATGTTGATATAGACCCGGAGCTTGAACTCGAGGCGTTCAGGGAGATCCAAGAGACGATGCCGGGTATTATCGAAAGGCTTGCCAAATCCTCTCGGGAAGACCCCTGCCTTGCCGATGTCGTGGAGAGGCTTGAGCGGCTGGGAGATAGGCTTGGGCTGAGATACATAGTTGTTTTCGGCTCCTTGGCGACGAGGGGTTGCGGCAAAGATGTGGATCTTGCTGTGAAGCTGGGGAGGAGGCCTCGCAGCCTCCTTGAAGTGGGGAGGCTTCAGACCATTTTTGAGGATGAGCTGAAGACCCAGGTCGATGTAGTAGTCCTGGATCTTGAAGTGACTCCGGAGATCGCCAAGACCATAGTTGACGAAGGGGTCCTAGTCTATGGTGACCCCAAAGAGTATGAGGAAGACAAGCTTAACCTGTACAAAAAATATCTTGACGCTGTACACGGGCCTCGCCTCCAGCGGCGTTAGGATGGGCCAGGCAGGCCTGGTTCTTCAACCTATAACCTAACCACTACTCTGCGCCGGATTTACTAGTCGCCCCACGAAGAGTATCGTACTCGTACTCCGGTCGTACAGCATGAATATGAAGGGTCTGTCTATCCTCACCTCTGGCGGCAGGGACTCCAGCACCACTATGGCTGTGGCTGCTGCCGCCTCTGTGCCCCACCTGTTGACCTCTATGTAGGCCTTATGGTACACGTTGTCTATGTATACTCCACGGCCTGCCGGAGACATTGGGGTGAAGTCTGCCTGGGGGGTGAAGGCCAGCTTCATGCCCATGTCCATGAGCTCCTTCCTCAGCGTGATGGTGGGTGTCGAGACCTTGAACTTCGGCATTGTTAGGAGCACGTACGCCCTGTTCTCCGGGCTGAAGAGCTTCTCCAGAACCCCCTCAACCCCCACCCATGACAGGTGTTCCTCGTAGCTGCTCAGCCCCTTCTTGGGCATGAGGATGACCATGGTTATGTTGGTGCCCTTATAGGGTATGGCTACTGCCAGAAGATCCTCGTCCTCGTACCTCTGGATCCACATTTTGCCGCTCATCATCTCGGCCTCCACGGCCTCGCCGTTCTCCAGCAGGAACTTGTCCCTGAACACCTCGGTGAAGGGCTCGAGCCAGGGGGCCTTGAAGTGGACTGCATTGGTTATCACGACCACGGTCTTGCCGGTTATGCTGCCCGGCGGCAGGAGGTTCTTGATCCTGCCGTTGGTCATGTTCTCCACCCAGCTGTTTATCAGCCTCCTCGACCCTTCAGGATCCCCTGCGAAGTCCAGGTTCCTCGCCTCAGCCCCGTAAAGGCTTCTCACTCTCTCCACATAGTCCTCGTTGAGGGGGAACATGTTGTCGGCCCAGAGGGCGTTGGCCACCCTCACGCTGGCGTTCCCCCGGGTACTCAGCATGTGTTCCAGAAGGGCCGTGTACCCCTCGAGGACCTCGTCGCCCGGAAGCCTTAGAGCCTCCCCCGCCTCCTCCCTGGTTTCGCCGCCCATGCCCTCGTAGGCTATGAGGAGAGCCGAGTATATGCTGAAGGGGGAGAATACGGTGTTCCCCGGATCCTCCCCCTCCACGTAGAGCAGCCTGTACATTTCTATAGAGAACATGTTAAGGGCCTCGACAAGCCCCTCAGCCTTCTGCGGCTCCCCTCCGGAACCCGCTGTGGACATCGTGGTTGTAGTTGTGGTGCTCATAATCTGTGTGGTTGTGGAGGGTGTTGGTCCCGCACCCCTCCCCCCTAGGAGCAGGACTCCGCCAAGCGAGATTGCTAGAAGCGCAAGGAGCAGTCCTGCAGCTACAGCCAGCCTCATACAGGCTCCCGACAGGTTGATGTGCCCCTCGTCATAGATTATTCTAGTTGTTCGAACAACGGCTAGCCCAAGGGTGCTGGCCTTGCTCCGCATAGTTGAGGGATATGATGGAAGCGACGCCTCCGTCAACGTGGCTGTGGTGCGCCTGTATGAGGCGTATTGGGGCCGCGACGGCTGGGCGGTCAAGAGAATCGATCCTGGGGAGGTTTCACGGTGGTTCTCAGCGCCCGGAGGGAAAGCCCTCTTCTACCTGGGCGGGGTGCTTGTTGGCGCTGCGTGGGCCTGGACCGCTGGAGCCACGGGTTCTATCTGGCTGCTTTTCGACTGCACCCTACCCGCTGGTGCTGGGCTCCGCCTAGCCAGCTGCATGCTTGCCTGGTCCCGCCTAAGCCTGTTGGGGCGGGGCGTCCGCGGCGTCGCTGATGTCAGGTGCGGGTTCTGGCATGGCCCGGCCCACAGGGCCGTGAGGCTTGCTCTGGGAGGCTGCGGCGTCGACGTGTCGTGGGGCACCCTTATGGTCTTAGAAGGGTGGGAGCCCTTACGGAGGCCGCCTCCCAGGGGCGTCGCCCTGGAGGACTGCAGGGCTGTCGACGAGGAGGAGCTGGCCCAGCTGCTCAATGAGGCCTTCGCTGGGTATGAGTGGTGGAGCCCCCTCACCTCCGAGGATCTCCGGCAACGCCTGAACCGCAGGCAAATGCACTGCCTAGTAGCCCTCGGCGGGGAAGGCGTGCCCCTCGGATACCTGGATTTCGAGGTGTTCAGAGCCCTCGACGGCGGGGAGACTGCTGAGATAGGGTTTCTGGCCGTGAGGCCCGGCTTTCAGGGCAGAGGCGTGGGTAAGGCCCTTCTAAGCTGCGCCCTTGGGGAGCTGAGGAGCAGGGGTGTAGACCGCATTGTGGTTGACAGTGCTGCAGGCCGTGAATCCTTCTACGCGGGGCTCGGGTTCCGGGTCTACAAGAGGTGGGCCATGGTCAGGGCCCCGCTCGACTCCCTTCCACAGGGGCTACCGACGCTGGAGAGGTTTTAAACGGGCTCCGGCAGGCCCGACTTGCATGCGGGGTGGCTACCGGGCTGCCACGTGCCTCTCCACTATCCTCCTGTAGGCTTCGCATCTCTGGATGAGCTCCTGGTGGGTTCCGTGGTCCACTATTCTGCCGTCGGTGATTACGTAGATTTTCTCGGCGTGTTTGAGGGCGGTTAGCCTGTGGGATATTATTATGATGGCAGTGTCGGGAAGCTCTCTCCTCAGCCTTGTTAGGGCCTGGTCTTCGGCCTCAGCGTCAAGGCTGTTTGTAGCCTCGTCTAGTATGAGTATGTCGGGTTTTCTCAGTATGGCTCGGGCCAGTGCCACCTTCTGCTTCTGGCCCTCTGATAGGTTGTCCTGGCTTATCCCTGTGTCCAGGGTGGCAAAGTCGATCCCTGCGGCTCGTGCAGCCCGTTCCAGCTCCTCCCTGGGGTGGTCTTCGCCTAGGGCCAGGTTTTCGGCTAGGGTTGCTGGTAGGATGGGTTCGCGTGCTGGCAGATAGTATATGCGTCTCCTCAGGTCCTTGAGGGAGTACTCCTTGTAGTCCTCGCCGTTGATGGTTATCCTCCCCCTGGATGGCTCATGGAACCTGAGGAGGGTTAGGGCGAGGGTGGTTTTGCCCGAGCCTATTGGGCCGACTACGCCTATGGCCTCGCCGCGCCCAAGCTTCAGGCTTACGCCGCGTAGCAGGGTCTTGCCGTCCTCCTCTACCGTAACGTTCTCGGCCACGACCCTGTTGATCCTGCCGAGAGGTTTGCCCCCTTCCAGAGGCTCCTTCTCCAGGTTTTCCAGTTCCCGGTATCTCTCCAGGTATGGGGTCATTGCTGCTAGGTTGGTGAACATGTTGGCTATGTTCATTATTGGTTCGTAGAGGTTTGGCAGCACCTGGGTGAACGCTATGATTGCTCCGACGCTGGTGTACCCTCTTATCACCAGGATACCTCCCGCTAGAAGTATGATTATTCTGAAGAGGCTGTTCAGGTAGAAGTACGACTTGTTGAAGAATATCCTGTAGAAGAGGTATCTGGCCAGGCTGCTTACCCAGCTCTGCAGGCTTTGCTCGAACCTGCGGTAGAAGTAGTGGAAGGTGCCGGTCCTCTTGATGAAGAACAGGTTGTCAACGTTGCCCTTAAGCTCCTCCACCATGCCTGAAAGCCCCTGCCTCTCCAGCCTCGAGTACCTAGCTATCCTCCCCGACGAGTATTTGTACACGGCGTAGTTGATGGGTATGAGGAGCAGCGCTGCAAGGAGTAGCTCCTTGGAGAGGGCTCCCAGCGTGTAGATCACCACTGTGAAGCCCACCACCTGCACAGCCAGGGCCGGAACCGTCCCGGCGAGGGCTGCTGCGAGATCCGGCAGGTCCGAGACAAACCTGGCCAACACGTCTCCGGCCCTAACCATGCGTAGCTTGGCCTCGTGGAGCCCCGCCATGAGCCTGGAAGACATGATGTATATGCCCTTCACGCCCAGCCTCTGCAGCAGATACTCGCCAAGGAAGCTGAGCATATAGCCTGTCACGGTGACCCCCATGAGAAGCAGGCCCAGCCTAAAGATCCTGCCATAGTGCTCCAGCATTGTTATAGAGTCTATGAAATCCCTCATAATCATAGCTCCGAAATATGTTAGGATCGACGATGCTGCGAACATGGAAACTGTGGCTGCGGAGTCCGTGGCCAACAGCCTGGCAAACCTAAGGCTCTCCCTTAGAAGCTCCCTCACAGAGGCCAACCCAGCCACCGGGAACCTGGAACACTATCTCCACATAAAAATGGCTTATGTGGAACATGACACACTATAACAGGTTGAGCGGCGCCCACAGGTTGGAGGACCCGGACTGGCGGAAGCCTCTGCCGCCGAGGCGTTGTTCGGGGATCCGGGCTGGAGTCCCGAAGAGTTAAAAATGTGGAGTTTTGGTGGGCCTGCCTACTGTGTGGGGCCTCCTTTAGCTATTATGTCCTTGAAGACCTCGGGCCTCCTCCCTAGCGGGTATATGTCCTTGTTGTAGTTTTTGATCGTGTTCATTATTTCCTTGCTTATGATGCCTAAGGCTATTCCTTCGTAGAAGGATCCTGCGTATCCTATTATCTCTCCTTCCGGGTTGGCTATGACGCTTGGACCCATGTAGTATAGTGGGTACGGCCCTATCTGCTCCTTCCTCAGCATGGCCCTGTTGGCAGCCACTACGTATGTTTGCGTCACATACGCGTATGTGGACGCTATTGCTGGCACCAGGTATGCCCATCTTACGCTCCAGTTTAGGGTCCACGCGATGATCTCGGCGCCCAGCGTGCTGTATGCCGTGGCTAGTTCGGGTATATTAGCATCAACGTCTACGAGTATCGAGATTTTCCCGAGCTCTGTCGTGAAGACCTTTAGCTCGTTGGCAGGCTTGATCCCCAGGGAAACCTCGTGTTTTGAGGGGTGGTTCTCTGGATGCGTCTTTCTCTGCCAGCCTACTATGTCTCCATCCGGCCCTATCAGGACGCTGGTATTGTAGATGTCCTCCCCATCTCTCTCAAGAATAGTGCCTGCCACAACGTAGGCTTCAACCTCTCTGGCCTTCCTCGCCAGCTCCTTTATTATCCTGCTCTCGGAGACCGGTTCGGCTAGCTTGAGCAGGTCCTCTCGGCTCTTGTTGGCTGAGGGGCACTCTGTTGCAAAGTACTCGGGGAGGACCACTAGTTTGGCTCCCAGCTTGCCGGCCCTCTCTATGAACCTTAACGCTTTCCTAATATTGTGCTCCTTGTCGTATGAATCTATGGCCATTTGGATAGCGGCGGCCAGGAACTCCTCCATACCGTGTTCACCCATCTAACTATTGGATATGTGTTTTTAAGGTGCTGATGAAGACTTGCA
>JALURJ010000338.1 GCA_027016915.1 Desulfurococcales archaeon
GCCTAGTAGAGCTCAGCTCTCTCCAGATCGGCTTTTTTCCTCTCAACATCCACAATGGCGTAGTAGCCCTTGGAGAAGGGCCCGGGGTTCACTATTAATGTCTCTCCAAGGGAGTCAACACCCCTGGACTCGTGGATATGGCCGCAGAGGTGTATGCGGGGCCCATATTTCTCCACAAGCATCCTGATCTCCCTTAGCCCTGCGTGGAGGAATCGCAACGCTACATCAACCCTGGTTTTATGCGGAGGATGATGTGACACCAGGATTGTCCTGGAGGGGTCGCCTTCTCTGAGGAGCTGCTCGGCTTTACCTATGAAGGACTTGACGCTTCGCCCGCCTATGCCTACGAACCTGTACCCGCCGTGCTCCCTGACCTCCCCCTCTATGCTCACCCCCCTCTCCCTGAGGATCCTCATAATGTAGGTGTCATCCATGTTGCCGGTCACCGCTAGGACAGGCACCGGCAGGTTTGATACCCCGTTTACAGCCTCGTCGCATTCGAAGTCCCCGGTGACCACGACCAAGTCCACGTCGTGCTCCTCTAGGAGCTGGGGGAGCCTCTGGATCGACGAGTAGGAGCAGTGAATGTCCGAGACGTGGAGTATCCTCATATACCATGCACCCTCATAGTCATAGCGGCGGCCAGGCTATATAGTGTTCGCGGGTGTAGCGTATTGGCGCGGCTTAGAGGGAGGGTCTTTACGGGCCTTGGCGAGGGCGAGTTCTACGTCAACCTCTACGCCAGGCAGTTTGAGAGGGCCCTAGGATACAAGCCCTACCCCGGCACCCTGAACATAAGGCTTGTCCCCGGAAGCGTTGAGGAGTGGAGGAGGGTTATCGCAACCCATAACTGCATCATCGTGGAGCCGCCCCAGATCCCCGGCACGCGGCTCGCCAGGGTGAAGTGCTATGAAGCATCGCTGCGGGGGGTCAGGGTCCATATAGTGGTTCCCGACATATCGGCCTACGACGAGACAGTGGTGGAGCTAATAGCCCCTGAGAGCCTGAGGGAGAAGCTGTCGCTGAGGGACGGCGACCTGGTGGAGGTTGTGGTGCCTAATCGTTAATTAGTAGCGGAAGGCCATGTTTTGCCTCAGGGAGTCTGGATGCACCATACTCCGAACCTGCCTGGCCGGGCCTTCGGCCTAGCAGCCTCCATCCTTGCAGCAGGACCCGCTGTTGAGCCGCTGGCCTACCCTAAACCCGGCAATACTCATAGGTTTAGGGAGGCCATCGATAGGAGGCTTGAACACTTCGCTGTATCCTCAACGGTTCTCTCCCATGTGCTGGCCTCGGTGGCTGAGGAGTGGAGCGGCGGCGCTGGCAGGCTAGGCTACCATATTTATCAGGCCGTGAAGCTCTCAAGGAGGGTGCACGGAGGGGGTAACACCTGTCTGGGCACGGCAACGCTCCTAGTGCCTCTAGCGGCTGCCCTTCCCTCAGGGTGGAGCAGCGTGGACGAGCTTCCCCGCGTGGCTTCGAGCATCGTGTCCAGCAGCGGAGTGGATGACGCTGTGTGGTTCTACAGGGCCATCCTGGCGGCCAGCCCCTCCTACCTAGGCCGCCTGGAGTCGGGCGTGCCTGACGCCACCGTTAGAGGCTGGGAAAGGCTCGTGGCTGGGAGGAGGCTCACTTTCTACAAATTGCTCTTGAAGGCCTCCGAGTGGGATCCCGTTTCGCGTGAGCTGGTCTCAGGCTATCCTGAGACCGTATGGGTGTACAGGCGCCTCAGGGAGGCGTGGGGTACCGAGAAGTGGAACGGCCTCGTGGTCGAGGTTTACCTGGATCTACTCTCGGCGAGGCCGGACGGCCTCGTGTATAGGAAGTGGGGAGGCAGGGTGGCGCGGATGGTTATGGAGATGGCTAGGACTGCTAGGAGGCTTGGAGCCCCGTGGACGGGGAGAGGCAGGGCCTACATGGACGAGATGGACAGGACGCTTTGGAGTAATGGGTGGAACCCCGGCTCCACGGCTGACATCCTGGCGGCTGGCATATCGCTGGTCCTGCTGGAAAGATGTGTGGAGGAGGGCCTCTGCCGCTAGAGCTCCTCCAGCCTTCTATCCACCTCTCTCAGTAGAAGAACCACTCTGGGGGGAGGCTCAAAACCCTGTTCGACGTAGTATCCTAGAGTTTCAACCATTCTGAGCAGCTTGTGGAGGAGGTCTTCGAAGACCGTGTAGAGGGACTCCACGTAGCTGTACTTCTCGAGGGCCTCCATAAGCCTCGCCAGCCTCTCGGCGGGCGGCTTGGACCTGCCATGGACGTATTTGGAGACCATCGACGGCGTTACCCCCATGATCTCGGCCACCCTACCCCTCCCTAGGCTGGAGACAGCTATCTTCACGATCGCGGAGGCAGCCTCTCTGCTCAGCGCGCCCAGCAGCTCCTGGTCTGGAAGTAGGCCGGTCACCTAACCACCACTATGGTTATGGGTGTGTTGGCCAGGACGGCCAGAGCTGTGCTACCTATATGGATGTCCTCGCTTAGAGTGGTACCCCTGGCTCCGAGGAACACAGCGTCGTATCCTCCCTGAAGTATCTCGGCTATGATCTCGCCAGCCACGCTTCCCTCGGAGGGTTTATAGGTCCTATACTTGTACTTGATGGGCGTCGTGTACCGCTCGGCCCTTTTCCGTGCTTTTTCCAGAACCTTTTCCGCCTCGTCCCTGCTGGTCGAGACGTGGAGCACCGTGACCTTGGAGCCGTATCTCTGGGCGAAGTCGAGGGCCAGGTCCAGCGCTGTGAGGCTAGGCTCTGAGCCGTCCACGGGGACCAGTATTCTTCTGAACCTGTAGCTTATCCTGTAGGTGGGCTCAACGTAGTAGTTGCTCGTCAACTTAGCCACCCCCGCCTAAGCCCAAGGGCCTTATCGGTCTTCTCAATAGTTTTTGCGGGATCGGTTTCAAGTTTTGCTACCGCACGTATCGCGTCAATGTTTTCGGGGACCACTATGGACTCCTGGTGCACCGCCTGGAATAGGAGTAGCTCGTTCCCGGCCACCGTTATGGAGTCCTCCCAGAGCACGAGTTCTGGGAGGTCGTACCTGGCTCTCCCCAGGTCCCTCGCGTATTCCACCAGTTCAGCTGTGCTCTGTATGCCTGTCCCCGACGCGCTGGCAATCACGATGCGCGGGGAGTTCTCGAGGACTCCTAGCACGTCTTCGCGGGACACGCGTTTCTCCAGCTTGACGTTGAGGAAGTGGACATGCATGAGCGTCGTTGGCACGGCGACGGCCGCTGTCATGATGTCAAGCCAGGGCAGCACTGTTTTCACATCCTCGCCGTGGTGGCTTGGCAGCCTGGGCGGGTTGAGGACTATCGAGTTTATGGGGCCCCTCTTGTTCTCCTTAGGGTCGGCACCTCTGCGCACTATTACTGCCCTCACAGCTTTCACGCCGAAAGCCTTGTGGATGCTGCATATGATTCTCAGGAGGCCCGTAGTGTTGCAGGAGACCACCCTGAGGCTCTGCTTGCCCAGAGTCTCTTCATAATTGCATAGTGTGTTGAAGGACGCTTCGGCCACGTGGGCCTTCTCGCCTCCCTGGAAAACCATTTTCACGCCGTGCTCCTCATACACGGGCTTGTACTTGGCCCCCACGCCTCCGGGCGTGGCGTCGACCACCACATCGGCCTTGCTAAGCATCTCATCTAGCGTACCCGCAACCCTGATACCCGCCTCTTCGAATACTTCCAGCCTGTCTGCCGGCACGTAAAGCGGGTAGCCTCTCCTCACAGCAGCCAGTGCCTCGTAGTTGGGCCTGGTTTTCGAGACACCTATAAGCTCCATGTCGTCTTGAAGCGAGACGGCGTCTGCTATTCTTTTGCCTATGGTTCCGAACCCGTTTATGGCTACCCGGACCCTCACCTCGAGCCACCCTTCCCGAGGAATTTTCTGGCCGAAATCTTGAGAGCCTCGATGGCGGGTAGGGGTTCGCCCGCCAGGAAGAGGAGGAGCGCTCCTCCACCCGTGCTGAGATGTCCTGCGCTGTCTAGGCCTCCGAGCTCCCGTATTATGGCTGTGAGGTGGCCTCCGCCGAATATGGTGAAGGCGTTGGAGTCTAGTGCCGACTTGACGAGGCTCCTGGTCCCTTCCCTGAACCTCGGGTCCTCCATAACACCTGCAGGCCCCCTCATCACTATGATGTTGGCCTCACGCATCATCTCCCTGTAGATCTTAACCGTGTTGGGCCCCACGTCGCGAATAAGGCCGTCAACCTGGTAGACGGGCTGATCCTCTATGCTCCCGTCGCTCCTCACCACTCTGAAGTCGACGGGGGTCTCGATGGGCGCTCCTTGGAGGAGCAGCCTCCTAGCCCGGGGTATGAGCGATAGGACGCCTTTCCTCTCAAGCAGCTCCATGTTGTCTCTTCCCAGATCCACCCCCTTAGCTAGGAGGAAGAGCTCCGCCACGAGGCCTGTGGTGAGGATCCTCTCCGCCACGCGTTTCTTCACTATGTACTCGATTATCCTGATGGTATCATGCACCTTTCCGCCGCCCAGCACGAAAACCTTGGGGGTCTCCTCGGGGTTGAAGGCTCTGCTAAGGGCCCTTACCTCCTTCTCCATAAGCCTGCCCGCTGCAGAGGGGAGGACCATGGGGAACCCTACTAGGCTGGGCTGGCTTCTGTGGGCTGTGGCGAAGGCGTCGTTTATGTATGCGTCGAACAGGGGGGCTAGTTTCCTCACCAGGAATGTGTTGGCGTGTCTCTCGGGAAGGGCTTCAACGGTTTCCTCGGAGACTATCCGGATGTTCTCGAGGAGAAGTATTTCGCCTGGCTCCAGCCTCTTTATCTCCTCTCTGGCGGCGGGGCCTATGACGTCGTCTATAAACTTGACTGGGAGCCCGAGGTGCTTCTCGAGGAGCCTTGCATGGCCCTCGAGGCTGATGAAGTCGTCGGTTACAGGCCTGCCCTGGTGAGACATGGCCACTATCTTGCAGCCTTTCTCCGACAGCTCCCTGAGGGTGGGTGTGTGGGCCTTTATCCTGGAGTCGTCGAGTATCCTGCCCGTCTTAGGGTCTATGGGGCTGTTGATGTCAAGCCGCACGAGAACCCGTTTCCCCTCGATGTCTAGATCGTCGATAAGGGGGATCTCGTCGATCTGGTTCATTGAGCGGATCCCGGTCCTGGAAATTGTGGTATTAGGCTAAAAGTGTTTATATTTACATGGTTTTTCAAACAAACTACGCTCTGAGAACCTTATCTACTCCTAGTATGAGCTTCATGGCCTCCAGCTGATCGCCGAGCCAGCCGTAGGCCATAGCGTAGTTGGCCCCAAGGGGCTCCTCCAGCAGGAACTCAGGGCTCTTATTAGTCCTTATCCTGATCGTGGTGGGGTCCGGGCTCTCCACAGACTCCAGCATCTTGGCGGTCCTTCCCTCTATGATGTGCATTGTTTTCAGGTCGCCCGAGACCCTGAAAAGCGTGACGAGCTCTCCTTCGCCGGGTACCATGGAAACCTTGGGGCCCTCCTCTGTCATCACGAAGGAGTAGTACATGCTGCCCAGGAGGGGCGGGCTCGACGAGGCAACTATGACCTCCTCCTCCCCGACGTTTACCGGCCTAGCTATGGCTACCGGTGTCTCGGAGAGGGTCTGCAGGATCACGGCCGAGAATAGTGCTGGCAGGTCGTTGCCGCAGAGGGCCGGGATCCTGTCCATGGCTAGGAACGAGAGGGCTAGGTGGATAGGGAGTTCCTCGAACTCAGAGCAGCTGACGGCCAGGGCCGAGCTCCTGGTGGTCTCCGCAAACGTTTTGAGGGCCCAGTAAAGCCTGCAGCCCTTATCTATGGAGCCGGGGCTCACGTTCCTCCTAGGTATCTTGAGCATTGATGCAACCATGTTCTTGATCTCGTCGGAACGTACTCTACGGTAGAGCCCGAGTATCCTGCTAATGCTGTGTACCCTGACTTCTGCCTCGAGGGTGGATAGCAGCTGGTCGTAGCGGAACTCTATACTGGACTCGGGGCCGCTGTGCCTACCCAGGAGCGCTATCCTGATACCCTTGAACTGCTTCACATACTTGGCGGCTATGAGGTAGTTGGTCAGGGGTCCAAGTGACGAGGGTGTGTGGAGGATTATGATCTTCTGCTGTTTAAACCCTTTTTCGCGGAGGAAGGCAGCTATGCTGAGCACCTCGGCGAAGTGTATTCTTTTCTCGATGGCCACCAACAGTATGGGTTTCTTGAGGCCAACTATCCTGTATACTATGGGTGCGGTGCCCTGGGATAAGATGAAGAGGACTACAAGAGCTGAGTCCCTCAGCTCGGGGATGTAGGTCATAACGTCCTGGACGCTGTGCACCTCTCTAAGGACGAAGCCGTACTTGGCCTCGTTGTCTCTCAGCAATCTCTTAAGCTCGGAGGCCAGGGCGCTTTCGCCGCCCTCCTTGCTGCGCACGAGCAAAATGTACGCCGAACCCATAATCGTGTAACCCCGCCTAGCAACTGTTGATATATACCTTCTAGTACTATATATTGTGTTCTGGGTCACCTATACCGACGCATATTCTTGAAGCATGTCGGCGAAGTGCTCGGCCGAAACCACCATGACTCCAAGCATGTTGCAGAGCCTCCTTATCCCCTCGTCGCTGGTCACCATGATCCCATTAACCTCCAAGGACAGTATGGCGGCGCCGAAGTCGGCTGTACTGTCAATGATGCCGTGCCTCGTAGCCTCCCTATATTTCTCCCTAAGCATGCGTATCAGCTGGCCCAGCCCGGTCTCGCTCCGGGCGGCTCGCTTGACTATTTCCTCCGCCACCTTGAGGCCCTTGGTCATCCTCTTCTGCACTTCCTCCACGTAGGTGGCCATGACTGCTGCAGGGATCTTGACGTCGTGGAGGCTGGGCGACTTGATGACAAGCCATGCCGTGAACCGGTTAACAACTTCTTCGCTCACCCCGTTGTTGAGGAGGAAGCTTCTAAGCTCGTCCATCATGACGGGCGTCACGTAGAACCTCGCCTCGTGCCTCAGGGTCACCTTCCTCAGCAGATCCGCTAGGGCTGATACGGCATCCTCCAGGCTGGAGGCCCCGAGATGCCTTCTGAGCCCCAGATCGGCGACCGAGCTGGTGTCCAGCACGAATATCAGCAAACCGGCCCACCAGGCAGAGGGAAGCATCCAAGCACTAATATAGCGATGGATGGGTTATAACTATACAGGGTTACCGGCTTGTCTCAACGACTAATAGATGCTGTGTCCCAGGTTTTCGGGGTGGGCAGCGAGGCCGCCGCAGCGCTTCTCGAGAAAAAGGTTTTCCGCACCATGGTGTACCGCGACGTGGTCTACCTGGCTCTCAGGCGGGACTATGCCGGGCACCGCGAGGGCACGCTTCTCGCAGTGGGGCGCCGGGGCTTCAGACT
>JALURJ010000339.1 GCA_027016915.1 Desulfurococcales archaeon
CAAGCTGCTCTTTAAGCCTCTTCTCAACCTCACCCATGAGCTCCTCGTACAAGTTCCTCCCAGTGGTGTCTATTGTTACCACCAGAGGGCCGAAGTCCTCCACCTCGAACACCCAGATGGCCTCAGGTATCCCAAGGTCCAGCCAGTGGACCTCCGACACCCTCTTAATGGCTCTCGCCGCCAGGATGGCCGCCCCGCCTGTAAAGACGGCGTAGACCGCCCCGTACTTCTTGGCAGCCTCCGCAGTTCTCCTACCCATACCGCCCTTACCTATCACTATCCTGACACCTGTCCCAGCTATGAAGTCCGCCTCAAGCGCTTCCATCCTTGTACTCGTAGTGGGCCCAGCAGCTATCACCTGCCACGTTCCGTCGGGGAGCTTTCTAACCACGGGGCCGCAGTGGTATACGGCTCCCCCCTTAAAGTCGACGGGGAGCTTCTCGCCCTTCTTGAGCAGCTCTAGGGCCCTCCTGTGGGCCTGGTCTCTGGCCGTCATGATCCTGCCTGTCAGGTAGATTACGTCGCCAACCCTGAGCCTGCGGATCTCCTCTTCTGAGACTGGTAGTTTTAACCTATACTCGGCCATGACTCACACCTCCTCGTTCAGGTACTTATGGGTGAGGTACTCAACTGCCCCGTCCGCCGACACCACTGCAGTCGATCTCCTCATAGCCCAGCAAGATACTGTGACCCCAACAGCGAAGCTGGCTGGATGCCTGTACCCGTAGTCCACCTTCACGTCCAGCGCCGTAGTGAAGCCTCCGAAGCCGTGGGGCCCTATGCCGAGCCTGTTAATCCTCTCCAAGAGTTCCTCCTCCAACCCGGCTATCTCGGGGTCAGGGTGCCTCTCCCCCAAGGGTCGGAGTAGGGCCTTCTTGGCCAGTTTGAGCGCTGCGTCAGAGGCTCCGGCAAACCCCACTCCCACCACAACCGGGGGGCAAGGCTTGGGCCCAGCCCTGAATATCGCCTCTAGCACCACCCTCTTCACACCCCTCAGGCCCTCTGCTGGCGGGATCATGACCAGGGTCGAGGGATACTCGCTGCCCCCGCCCTTAGCCATGAAGGCTATCTTGAGCTTGTCCCCCGGCACCACCTCCCAGCTTATCCACGGCATGTAGCGCCCGGTGTTGTCCCCACTGTTCTTGTTCCGGAGGGGATCTATGGCATTGGGCCTTAGGGGGACCTCCTCTGTCGCCTCCCTCACCGCTCTCACAAGGATCTCTCTAAGTCCTGCCTTGAGGGGGAACTCCTCACCCACCTCCAGGAAAAAGATCATCATACCGGTGTCCTGGCATACAGGGCCCCTGGTCCTAGCAGCTAGGTCGATGTTCCTGAGGATGGCCTCCAGCTGCTTTTTAGCCAGAGGGTTAGCCTCGCGCTCCATGGCCCTCTTGAGGACCTCGACAACGTCGTCGGGTATCCTTGTTACCGCCGCAGCAATCAGGTTCTTGGCTGTTTTCAAAACCAGGGACTCTAAATCCGTACTCATGGCTCCTAAGCCTCGCTTGCCTCGTCTTGGTTTTAGTAGTGGATAATAATTAATATTTATTATTATCAATACACGGAATTATCCAAAACACGGGCTAGTCGCGCCTCCTGAAAGTTGCACGTCTAAGCAGCTCCTCGAGAATGCGGAGCGAGCGGAGCGGGTCGCCACGCTTAATCTTCACGGGCTCCACCTTCTCCCCCCTCATAGCCCTCCTAGCCCTCTCGGGGAAGGTTTCAGCTATCTTGTCGATCTCGTCGGGTAGCAGAAGCCCTCGGTACTTCTCCTGGTGCCTAGCTTCACCCCCCTCCACGTAGATAAACACGGTGGTCGGCGAGGAGTGGACCTCGTACTTCTTGAAGCTTTCCTTGGCGGCCTGGGAGTCGCACTCCTTCTGGAACCAGTCGCATAGGACTATAACTGGCCTATATCCCTTCTCCACAAGCCTGGGCACAGCGTCGAACCAGAAGGAATCATACCTCCTACAGGCCCCGCACTGGGCGTTGTCGAAGTATATGACGTACATCCCGTCGTCTCTGGGCTCGAAAGCCCCGCCCTCAACGTATTCCAGAACCCACTTCCCGCTCCCAGGCTCGTAAATGTAGACGCCGTGCGGCGAGCCTGGCTCCACCTTGTCGAACTCCCTCTTCCTCCTCGCATCAGCGGCTATCTTGGCAGCCATCCTGTCGAGCAACTTCTCGACCTCCGGGTCAACGTCGGGTCTAAGCTCCTTCCCCATGCCTCTGCGCCAGAAATATGTGGAGAGCCCTGCGGTATTAAAAACCTCCCTAAAACCCTCTACTGTTCAACCCTGTAGGGGCACATCTTGCTGAACACGCAGTACCTGCACTCCCAGTGCCAGCGGGGATGCTTCACGTTGAGCAGGGTCTCCTCAACAAGCATCTTAACGTCTATAGGGTCCCTATCCACCTCGTACTCTGCTATCCTGTCGGGCGTTATGTAGACTAGAATCCCCCGGTCCATGCCCAGCAGGTTGAGGTAGACCTGGAGCTGCAGGATGTGGTGCTCGTGGGGGAGGCTCTGCCCGCTCCTACCGGTCTTTATCTCCACCACCGCATCCTCCCCGACAGCGTCAACCCTGCCCTTCAGAGTAACCTTTGTCCCCAAAACCTCGTATTCGGCTGCAACCTCAACCTCCCTCCGGTACCCCTGTTCCTCCAGGACCCTCTCAAGGCCCTCGTGGAGCAGGCTGCCCAGCAGGAGCTGGGGCTCAAACTTAAGCGTGAGTTCAGGGTACTCCAGGCGAAGCCTCCTCTTATGGCTGCACGACACTATGTCGGTCACGTAGAGGACCCTGGGGTCTCTGAGCTCCTCCACCCTCCTCTTATGGTCCTCGACCACCCTGCGATACAGGATCCCGGTAACGGTGTGTGAGTCCCTAATGCCCTCACTCACAGCGCGCACCAGGCTATAGTCTGCCTCGCAGGAAATAAATGAGAGCCCAGAGCAGCGCTAAGGCCAGGGCCAGAGCCGCCAGGAGGAGAAGGATCTTCAGGATAAACACAGCTACAGCTATCGCGAGATACGCTATAAGCGAGAGAACAGGCAGCGCGAGGGCCAGGCCCAGAGGCCTGGCAGCACCACTGACACGGCTCCCCGTCAGGACCCCGACAACCAGGCCTAGAACGGCTAGTGCCATCAGGGTTTCGGCAAATCTGCCAGTGGCGTAGAGGGCAGCGCCTCCGAGAACCGAGAGCACCAGTAGGAGGCCCGGCCTCACCCTCCAGAACCCTACATTGTGTCCCAAGCCTAGACCCCTTTCAAACCGCTCCGGGGGTCACACCAAGGTGAACTATTCGCAGCTTGAGGAGTGTTCTAGATGCCTCTCAGGTATGACCCACACCTTGGCCGACGGGCACTCCACGTCGAGGCAGCCTTTCTCCAGAGCGCTTGGCTCCAGGCAGCAAGAAGCTATACCCCCCTTCTCGTCCCTGAACACTAGTAGAAGCTTGCCCTCCGCCTCGTGGAGCTCCACGGCGGAGGGGCTTCTCACGAGCCTAGGTACGACAACCCTCGCCTTCATACCCTTATACTCGACGTCCACAACAGCGTCGTAGAGCCCTACCCCCGTCTTCACCGTCTTTACAAGCTCTGCCCTGACCTCCACATTTTCACCCGTTCATATTATTCTCAGTGATAGGTTTAAAACTATATGAATTGGATTGAAAAGGGAAGAGCAGGGAGGAAGATGCAGCGATGGGGGAAAGGGTCAGGCTCTGCGGCCATGTGGCCCACGTGAGGCGCCTCGGCAGGATAGCCTTCATAGTTCTTAGGACCTTTGAAAACATGGAGCAGATCACGGTTAAGAAGGGAGAGGTTCCAGAAGAAGTCTGGAGCCTGGCCAACGAGCTGGACCACGAGTACTTCATATGCGCAGAGGGTAGGCTGGTCGAGAGCAACATAGCGAAGGCAGGCCGTGAGCTATTCCCCGACCACATAGAAATACTGTCCAGGTCAAAGACCCCGCCCATAGACCTGTTCGGCAAGGTGGAGGCAGAGTTCCCGACCAGGCTCCACTACAGATACCTGGATATTAGGAGGCCCCGGGTTAAGGCGATATTCAGGGTTCGCTCAACCGTGGTGAGAGCGGCACGTGAATACCTGTTCAGCCAGGGCTTCGTGGAGCTACATTTTCCCATAATAATCGCAACCGCCACGGAAGGAGGAGCTAACCTTTTCCCCCTAAAGTATTTCGACAGGGAGGCCTACCTAGCGCAGAGCGCGCAGCTCTACAAGCAATCGGCAGTAGCGGCTTTCGGCAGGGTATTCGCCATAGGGCCCAGCTTCAGGGCCGAGAAGTCGAGGACCAGGAAGCACCTCACCGAATTCTGGCAGATAGACGTCGAAAAAGCCCTCACGAGCAACGATGAGCTCATGGAGATCCAGTTCAACCTCGTCAAGCACATTTACAGGCGCGTGGCCGATGAGAACCAGCGCGATCTCGAAATCCTAGGCGTCGAGGTGGAGGTGCCCAAGAAATACTACAGGATAACCTACGACGAGGCCCTCGACATCCTTAGGAGGAAGGGTGTCCAGATAGAATGGGGGGAGGACTTCGGCGCGGATGAAGAGAGGATCCTGTGCCAGGAGTTTGACCAACCCTTCTTCATCGAGGGATTCCCCGCCAAGGAGACGGCGTTCTATTATATGGTTTCGAGGGAGAACCCCAAATACTCCCTAAGGATAGACTTCATGGGCCCCGGCACCTACGGCGTGGAGTGGAGTAGCGGCGGCATGAGGGAGCACGATCCTAGCAGGCTTAGGCAGAGGATGGTTGAGCAAGGCCTGGACCCGGAGAAGTTCGGCTGGTATCTCGACATGTTCAACTACGGCGTCCCGCCTCACGGAGGGTTCGGCATGGGCGTGGAGAGGGTTCTCCAAACTCTCCTAAAGCTGGAGAAGATACATGAGGCAATACTATATCCGAGGACTCCCGACATACTTGAACCATAAACCCGCAACCCCTGCATCATAATTTTAGGTGAGAAGTCGCCCAGAAGATGCTGAGGTATACATGATGCTTCAAGGGGTCAGAGTACTTGACCTTTCAAGGGTTCTGGCAGGCCCCTTGGCGACAATGATTCTGGGCGATCTAGGCGCCGACGTTGTCAAGGTTGAGCCTCCAAAGGGCGACGAGACCAGGCAGTGGGCCCCCTTCGTGGACGGTGAGAGCGCCTACTTTATGAGCATAAACCGCAATAAGAGGAGCATTGCCATCGATCTCAAGAAGCCTGAGGGCAGAGAAGTGTTCTACAGGCTAGTCGAGAAGAGCGACGTGGTTGTCGAGAACTTCAGGCCAGGCGTCCCCGAAGCACTAGGAGTGGACTACAACACGCTCAAAAAGATACGAAGCGACATAGTCTACTGCAGCATAAAGGGGTTCAGTGTGGACAGCCCCTATGCCACAAAGCCCGCCTACGACCTTATACTCCAGGGTATGAGCGGGCTCATGGCGACAACGGGAGAGGAGGGAAGACCTCCGGTAAGAGTGTCCTTTGCGCTTTTCGACATAATAACAGGCCTCATAGCGGCAACAACGATCATAGCAGCCCTTTACCGTAGGAAGGAGACCGGTCAGGGCGCATATATCGAGGTGCCCCTGTACGACTCATCTATCTTCGGCATGAGCTACATCGCAATGATATATCTGCTGACGGGGAGAGAACCTAGACGGATGGGTTCTGCGCATCCCTCCATAGTTCCATACCAGGCCTTTAAATGTAGAGATGGGAAATACCTCGTTGTAGCAGCGGCTAACGACCGGTTCTGGAAGAGGCTCTGTTCAGCCCTTAGACTTGGCGAGGTCTGCGAGGATCCTAGGTTTGCCACAAACCCTGAAAGAGTCAAGAACAGGGATGTTCTCATACCAATCCTCGAGAAAAAGTTCCAGGAGAAACCCAGGGACGAGTGGCTGGAGATACTCGAGGCAGCTGGCGTACCCTGCGGCCCCGTCTACGCGCTCAGCGAGGTTTTCCAGGACGCATATGTAAAGGCTTCAGGGCTCATAGATGACGTGGTGCACGAATCGCTGGGCAGGGTCAAGCAAATACTGTACCCCGCTATAATTCAGGGGAGGAGGGCGGAAATCAAGCTCCCCCCACCTCTCCTCGGGGCCCATGCCAAGGATATCCTCCTAGAGGCTGGCTACTCAGAGGAAGAGGTGGAGAAGCTGGTAGAGGAAGGAGTGGTATGCTGCAAAAAATAGGGTTCCTTACTCTCACCTGCATGCTCTGCCTCTATTCTTTTCCATCAGTTTCCTGAGGACATAGCGGAGAATGCCGCCGTGCTTGTAGTACTCGACCTCCACCGGGTTGTCGAGCCTAGCTATCACCTCGAACTCCACCTTTGTGCCGTCAGGCTTGTGGGCGACTACTTTCAGCCTCTTTCGGGGCTCGAGGCCCTTCTCTATACCGATGATGTCGAAGGTCTCCTCGCCGGTGAGGCCTAGGGTCTCCCTGTTCTGGCCAGGCAGGAACTCTAGGGGTAATATGCCCATCCCTATCAGGTTGCTCCTGTGAATCCTCTCATAGCTCTCCGCGATCACCGCTTTTACCCCTAGGAGGTAGGGGCCCTTCGCCGCCCAGTCCCTGGAGCTACCGGTCCCGTACTGCTTCCCGCCTATCACTATGAGCGGCGTGCCCTGCTCCTTGTACCTCATGGCTGCGTCGTATACTGTAGTTATCTCGCCAGTGGGCCAGTAGACGGTCCACCCGCCCTCCCTGTCGGGGACTAGGAGGTTCTTATACCTGGGGTTGGCGAAGGTGCCTCTCATCATGACCTCGTGGTTGCCTCTCCTGGCACCGTAGGTTCCGAAGGTCCCGGGCTTAACGCCGCGCTCCAAGAGGTATCTTCCAGCAGGGCTGTCGGCAGGTATGGTTCCGGCTGGCGATATGTGGTCGGTGGTTATCCTGTCACCCACCACTAGGAGGACCCTAGCGCCCCTTATGTCCCTCGGCTCAGGCGGCTCCACTGTGAAGTCCTCGAAGAAGGGCGGCATCCTTATCCACGTCGACTCAGGATCCCATTCGTACAGCTTGCCGGTAGGGGCCGGAAGCTTCTCCCACTCCTCCGTGCCCTTGAACACGTCCTTGTACTTCTCCTTATAGAGCTCTGGCCTCAGGTGCTTCTTCATGTACTCCTTGATCTCCTGGGAGGATGGCCATATATCCCTTAGGTAGACCGGGTTCCCGTTGGGGTCGTAGCCTACAGGCTCATTGTAGGGATCCCAGTCTAGGGTCCCCTTAAGCGCGTATGCTACAACCATCATGGGGGAGGCAAGGAAGTTGCCCCTGACCAACGGGTGGATCCTGCCGGAGAAGTTCCTGTTGCCGCTTAGCACGGCGAC
>JALURJ010000340.1 GCA_027016915.1 Desulfurococcales archaeon
CTGAGGTATGCTAGGACCGCTGCCAGCCTAGCGTTGGCGCTAACCATATTCAAGCCCGGGCACCTCTACCTGGTCTCGCCGCCTCAGCTAGCCATGAGGCCTGAGGTCCTAAGGGTGCTGGACGAGGCTGGGGTCAAATATTCGGTCCACAGCAGCCTTGAGGAGGTGGTGGAGGAGCTGGACGTAATCTATGTCACCAGGATACAGAAGGAGAGGTTTCCCGACCCTATGGAATATGAGAAGGTTAGGGGGAGCTACAGGATAACACTCGACCTGTTGATGAAAGGGAGGAAAGGGCTCAAAGTACTGCACCCGCTACCTAAGGTCGACGAGATAGAGCTGGCAGTGGATCACAGCAAGTACGCAGCCTACTTCCGGCAGGCCGCCTGGGGGGTTCCTGTGAGGATGGCCCTGCTTACACACATCTTCGGCGTGGAGGTGTGAGTCCTTGAGGGAGGAGAGGCTCACGGTCTCGAAGATCCGGAGTGGGACGGTGATAGACCACATACCTGCAGGTAAGGCTCTCCAGGTCCTAAAGATACTTGGGATAACAGGCTCCGAGGGTTATAGGACGGCTGTGCTCATGAATGTGGAGTCCAGGAAGCTGGGCAGAAAGGACATCGTGAAGATCGAGCATAAGAAGCTGGGCGGGGACGAGACCAACCTCGTAGCCCTGATAGCCCCCACGGCCACCATAAACATAGTTGAGGACTACGAGATCGTGGAGAAGAGGAGGGTGCGGCTTCCCGAGAGGATTAGAAGGCTTATCAGATGCCCTAACCCTACATGCATCACCAGGAGTTCCAGGGAGGACTTGGTTTCAAGCTTTAAGCTGGTTTCCAGGGATCCCGTAGTGCTTCAGTGCGAATACTGTGGAACCATGATTCGGGGCGAGGAGCTGGAGGCCCTGCTAATAAGGTAACGCTACCCAAGAGCGGTGTCGAGTATAAGCATCACCATAAAGCCTGCAAGTAGCCCTAGCGTGGCGGCGTCCTCGCGGCCGTGCCTATGGGTCTCGGGGATAACTTCGTGGCTTACGACGTAGATCATCGAGCCACCAGCGAAGCCTAGTAAGGCTGGTAGCAGGGACCCAGATACGCTGGTAGCAGCTACAGGCACCACCGCCATCGCCACCTCTGTAAGGCCGCTTAGCAATGCTATGCCTAACGCCTTGCCAACCCCCATACCCATTCCCACCAGCGGCATCGCCACAGCAAAGCCCTCGGGCACGTCCTGGATACCTATAGCTACTGCCATCAGCACTCCCTCTCTAATACTATAGGAGATGCTGGCGCCCACTGCAAGGCCCTCGGGGAAGTTGTGGATGATGATGGCAAACACCAATAACCACACCATGCGAAGCCTCTTTTTAAGCTCCTCAGGGCCTTCAAACCCCTTGGCGAGGTGCTCGTGGGGCAGGTACTTGTTTATCATAAATATAGTTGCTGAGCCTAGGACAAATCCTGGTAGAACCTGGGCCAGCCCTCCAAGCTCTATTCCTGGCAGTATGAGGCTCGTGAAAGCGGCTACCAGCATCACGCCAGCCGAGAATCCGAGACCAGCGTCAAGCATCTTACCGGCGCTCCTGGCGCCTAACGCTGCTGGAAGAGCACCTATGAACGTAAGGGTGGCGCAGATGGATCCTGCAAGCACTGCTGCCAAATAGAGGTTTCCACCGCTCGCGGACTCTACTGCTTCCACAAGGCTTCCAATCAAGGGAGCCACTCTCCAAGAGCTCTGCAGGCCCTCCTGGGGTTGTAGTGGGGTTAAAGCATATTTAAAAGCCTGGCATCCGGTCCTGTATAGGGGTAGGCAGGGTGGCCAGGTACGTCGTATGTGCGGCGTGGCCCTACGTTAACAATGTGCCGCATTTAGGCACGATACTCCCTCTACTTTCGGCTGACATCTATGCCAGATTCCTGAGGATGAAGGGTCACGACGTCGTTTACGTTACTGGTAGTGACGAGCATGGCACGCCCATCGAGAGGGAGGCCAGGTTCCGCAGGGTTGACCCCTATGAGTATGCCTCGCAGATCCACGAGTACGATGTTAAGCTATTCGAGGGCTTCGGCATAGAGTTCTCCAACTATACCAGAACGGAGAACCCTGTGCATAAGGAGTTTGTACAGCAGGTTTGGAGGAAAATCTATGAGAACGGGTATATATTCGTACAGGAGGACGTGCTCCCCTACTGCCCTAACTGCGAGATGTTCCTTCCCGACAGGTTCGTGGAGGGCACCTGCCCTTACTGCGGCTACCCCAAGGCCCGCGGCGATCAGTGCGACGAGTGTGGAAGGCTGCTCCACCCCTCCCAGCTCATAAACCCGCGCTGCGTCTTCTGCGGTTCCAAGCCTGTCCAGAAGGCTACGAAGCACTGGTTCTTCGACCTACCGAAGCTAGAGGCCAAGATACGCGAGTGGCTGGAGAACCACTCCACGCTTCCGGACAACGTGAAGAAGGCCTCACTTGGCTGGATGGCGGAGGGGCTGAGGCCCAGGAGTGTGACCAGGGATAATAGGTGGGGGATCCAGGCACCCTTCCCCGGCTCTGAGGGGAAGACTATTTATGTGTGGTTTGACGCCGTGCTGGGCTACCTCTCTGCGACCAAGGAGTACTTCCTTAGGGTGGAGAATGATCCTGAGAAGTGGAAGGAGTACTGGATGAACCCTGAGACAAGGACCGTCTACTTCATGGGGAAGGATAATGTGCCTTTCCACTCCATAATCCTCCCCGCGATACTGATGGCCACCCATGAGCCCTACGTGCTTCCCCACAACATAGCGTCCACAGAGTATCTCCTCTACAGGGGGGAGCAGTTTAGCAAGAGCAGGGGGGTAGGGGTCTGGGTGGACGAGGCCCTAGAAATAGCGCCCGCCGACTACTGGCGCTGGACCCTCTCCAGGCTCAGGCCCGAGCAGAAGGACATAAGCTTCACATGGGAGGAGTTCTACCGGATCGTTAACAGCGAGCTCAACGACGACATAGGCAACTACGTTCACAGGGTGCTAAGCTTCATCAAGTCCAGGTATGATGGAGTGGTGCCCAGACCCGGGAGCCTCAGCAGCATAGACGAGGAGTTTAAACGGAAGATAGTGGAGGTGCCCCGCAGGGCGGGCGAGCTGCTGGAGCAGGCAAGGATCAAGCCTGCAACCGAGATGATCCTCGAGCTGCCGAGGGCTGGAAACCAGTACCTTAACCTCAAGGCTCCCTGGGACGCCTACAAGTCGGACCCAGAGTCGGCTGCAACCACTCTATGGCTTGCTGTGAACGCTGTTAGAAGCATATCGATTATGCTGGCACCCTTCATGCCCTCTACAGCGCAGAGGCTCTGGGAGATGCTGGGCATGGAGGGTAGCGTGCACCAGCAAGCTTGGGACACTGCCTCCCAGCTCCTCGTGGAGCCGGGCCATAGGATAGGGGAGCCCAAACCTCTGTTCTCCAAGCTGCCCCCCGACTTTCTGGAGAGGGTTGGGGACGAGCTGGCCAGGGTCAGAAGAAGGGTTCAGGAGAAGAGGCCCCCTGTCCTTCGCTAACACAAATTTTCGCTTCTTTTTAAGGCTTAACGGTGTTAACCAGAATCTAGAAATCTGCCACCAGTACTAGTCATCCAAACAGTCCCAGAGGTGGGTCTTGATGGGCTCTTTCGTCTACTTGAAGTTCTTCGCATCAGCCATGGCGACGTCTCTGCTGCTTGCCCTGACAATATTCATCTACAATGCTAGGCGGAGGGCTTCAGCGGGTGCTGGCGAGATCCCCTACTTTAAGCTCGGCAAGTTCATGGTGATAGCATCCATAATTTTCATCCTAGCGGTAACCCCGTTATCCACGGATATGGCTGGCAGGAGGAACCCGTCCCCAGAGGAGGTAACGTACAATGGTGCCACGGCTGTGGAGGGCTTCAGGATCGCCATAGACTATAACTGCATGGGCTGCCACACCGTGGTGGGCAACGGCGCCTACTATGCGCCCGACCTCAACTACATAGCTAGGAAGGCCGGTACCGCTGAAAACATCAGGGCGTTGCTTAAGGCCTTCGTGGGATCCAAGTACATGCCCTTCAATATGTCTGAACGAGAGCTAGATGCCCTCACAGCGTGGATGCTCTATCTAAGAGACCTTAACACAAACAACTGGCCGCCCATGCCTAGGGTCGAGGTGGTTGAAGGTGTTCCAGCAGCCACGGCGCCCAACGAGACACTGCAGCTGGGAAGGCAGGTTTATGAGGCTAACTGCCAGGCATGCCATGGAGCTGACGGGAAGGGCTTAGTGCCGGGTACGCCCGATTTCACCGACCCTGCCTGGTGGAGCGCTATGCTGAAGTCCGAGGGGCTTGAAGGGCTTGTAGCAGTGGTGAAGAACGGGAGGGGTGCCATGCCTGCCTTTGAGGGCAGGCTTAGCGATGAGGAGATCAATGCTGTGCTGGTCTATGCCAGGAGTTTCTCAGGCCAGACGGCCCAGCAGCCTGCTGGTGAGAAGAAGCTTGTTTTCGGCGGCTACAGCTTTGAGCCCAGCTTCGAGGCCAACAAGGATAGGTGGTATGAGAGCATGGGTGCCTGGTACGTGTACTGGGTGATAACGGTGTTCTTCGCCACTTTCCTGATCTACAGTTTCATGTATTGGTACGCGAGGGGGTGAGGAGGGATGGCCAAGTTCCGTAGCCAGTACTTGGCACTACCCTTCGCGTTGGTCGCTGTGGTCTTGTTCTTCGTCCAGCTGATAGCCGGTGGGTTGCTAGCGGTCTACTACATCTCGCCGGACACCCTCTCAGGCATAGTTAACTTTAACCTGCTGAGAACATACCATCTCAACGCCCTGCTGTTCTGGCTCTTCTCCGCTACATTCGCCGCTGTTATATACGCGGTGCCGGTGCTCAGCGGCCGCGAGTTGTGGGGTCAGGGCTTGGTCAAGCTGCTGGCGTTGGCCCTCATAGTGTTCGTTGTGGGTGCCTTTGCAACCTTCCCGCTGATGCAGAAGGGTGAGAATGTATGGGCATTCGGCCAGCCTCTGCTCTATGAAGGTAAGGAGTATGTGGAGGCTGGTAGGCTCTGGGACATACTGCTCTTCGCGGGTTTCATAGTATTCTCGCTGGTTGTTCTGAAGTCCTTGCCGCCGCCTAAGGAGTGGCCTCTAGCCCTCTGGGCTCTGGTGATGGGCGCGGCTGTGGCGTTCTTCCTCTACATACCTGGCAACATCTTCTTCAAGTCTGTGCCGACCAGCGAGTACTTCAGGTGGTGGACGGTACACTACTGGGTTGAGGGCGCCCTTGAAGTAGCCTTCGCAGGCGCCTTCGGCCTCATACTGATGCTGATAATACCTGTGCCTGAGGTCAGGAAGGTTGTCGACAAGTACATTTTCTACGACGTGGTGCTGGCAGCTGTGTCAGGCATACTGGGCCAGGGCCACCACTACTTCTGGATCGGCACCCCAACCTTCTGGATACTGGTTGGGGGCGTGTTCAGCGTGCTCGAGATAGTGCCGCTGACCCTAATGGCTCTGGAGGCGATAAGAATAGCAGGGAAGGGGAAGGCCAGGTTCGTCAATATACCGAGCCTCTACTATATGGTCGGCATCTTGGTCTTCGGCCTCATAGGTGTGGCGCTGCTGGGCCTGGTGCAGACATGGCCTTGGACCAACTGGTGGGAGCACGGCACATGGGTTACTCCACTCCACGGCCACGAGGGTATGATGGCCTTCGCCATGGGTGCAATATCGTTGCTCTACTTCGCGTTGCCGGACCTTACAGACAAGCCTATCGACAGGACGTTCGTCTCTTGGGGCAAGAGGGCGTTCTGGCTCATGTTCATAGGCCAGATAATCTTGGCAACAAGCTTCGGCCTGGGCGGGGTTAGGCAGATCTACTATTACTGGATACAGGGGGCTCCCTGGAGCGTCGTGATGGAGGCCAGATTCCCGTTTGTCGCCGGAATAGCTTTTGGCGGCGGCCTAGTGTTCATAGGTTATCTTTACATGGCTGCCAGCATGCTGAGACACCTACTATTCCAGGTGCCTGAAGAGCCCTACGAACCTCCTAAGGTGAGGCGTAGCTACTTCAACACGTTGGACGGCATACCGTTCCTGGTGGGGGTTGCGGTGTTCCTTGCACTAGTGGGCGCTGCTGGTCTGTGGAGCTTCTCCTCCACAGCGGTACTGGTCCACGGTAGCCTGTGGGTACCCTACATGCTGTCAAGCATCTCGTATGTAGGGCTGGCAGCAGTGGCTGTGTTACTGGCAAGCAAGTTCGCAAGGAGCTTGGAGTATGGGCACCATTTAGAGGGTGTCTGAAGCAGACATTTCTAAAACCCCAATTTAAACTATTTTTGCCCTCACCCAATAACCCTTTAACCGCCTGCCGGTGCATGCGCTCTCTCGAAGCCGTGTGCCGCTACTCTTCAAACTGTACTTACGGCGATGCTACCCCTCGCCCTGCCTCGCTTGTCTGGGTCTATAGATGTCGGGCTCAGGCTTCAGCTTTATTCCTCTCTTTTCTAGCAGGGGTTTTAGCTTCTCATAGTTCTCCCTGGTGATTATCACGTCGTCGCCCTCGACGGCGTAGCTTATCCCGTCGAAGGGTGTGACTGGAGGCGGGTTTCTGAGCAGTTTCTCGAGATACGGCATCCTGGAGCCGTAGTATGTCCACTTAACTAGGGTGGTGGTGCCTCTTCTCCCCCTAATCCATATCTGCCACCAGTATCTGCCGAAGTAGTAGTATTTCCTTCTCACGCCGTTGACTGTTTTGTAGACTATGTGGGCTGGCTTTAGGTAGAAGCCTGTATCCTTGATCTTGGAGTTATACTCGTAGATTATCCTGCGATACTCGTCGAATAGTTCCTCAAAGAGCTTCCTAGCACCCCTAATCCTGTAGGACAACTCTGCCCACCTCCCAGCGTACGGGGCCCCCTCATCTATTCACTCTCAATAGATATTACCTTGGGGTGCTTCTTTAAGTATTTTTATAACAATAAATAATGCTTCATCCTAAAAATTATTTTATACATTATATGCCCGAGGCTCTTACACTGTATATGAGTAGCCCAGCGATTGTTTTAAGATCACGAATACGCCCATCCCATAGTAGCTTGAGGGCTTCGTTGAGCTCCATGGGTTCTACCTCTATGGCCTCGTCCTCGTCAAGCTGCTGGCCACGCAGGGAGAGTTTTTGGGCGACATAGAGGTGTTGGAGCTCAGTAGAGTATCCCGGCGAGACGTAGTAGGTGGCAACCCGCCTGAGAGTTCCCGCCTCATAACCAGTCTCCTCCCTAAGCTCCCGAGCAGCGCAGTGGTCAGGGTCCTCGCCGGGCTCCACGGTGCCTGCTGGCAGCTCGTAGAGCCACTCGTCAACCGTGCCTCTATACTGCCTTAGCAGAACGATTCTTCCGTCGTCGAGCACGGGAACTATGACTACAGACTCGGGGTACTCCACGATCTCCAGTAATGCCTTGCCCCGGCCTGGTATGTGTTTCTCCACAACCCTTACGGAGAACTTCCTGCCCTTGTAGGCCAGCAAGTATCCCCCCGTGGTAAGGAAGGGCGATTCACTAGGTTAAAAACTAGGGTGTGGTTCAGCCCAGGATCCTGGATACTGTGCCGGGATCGGCTTCGAAGATCTTAACCCTGAACTCTCCTCCCTTCAACTCGTCTAGTTTTAGCAGCGCCTCCCTCCCCTTGAAAACGCTCTTTCCCTCATCATAGACTGCTGCAATAACCTCTCCCCCTCTGGCCAGCAGCCTTAGGGTCCAGTTGCCGCCCTCAGGCGAGACGACTATGTAGAGACTGTCCCTCTCCTCCGCATGGGACTCAACTTTGCTGAGCAGGTCTTCCAGCCCTTCATATCTAGCCTTAATATGTGCTAGGTACTTCGAGTTTAGGAGCAGCGAGCTTAAAATCAGGGAGTCCGCCATGTTTTCACTGTACTTATCTATGGTGCCGGGCACAGGTCCATGCGTCTCCTTCGGAGAGGCTGGTGCCATGCCTGGGTTTGCAGAGACCGGCACAGGGGTAGGCTCCGACGCTACGGCGGGCTTTGCCGTGCCCAGCAACCCCTCTTGAAGCGCTAGGCCAAGCTTTCCGATAGCTGAGGCTATCCTGTAGGCCAGCGTCGATTCGGTGAAGAAGCTGGCTGACACCTGGATGGTAAGAGCTAATCTGGTCTCGTTCACCGCCCGTGGCTCTAGCTGTGCAGTTATGGTCATCACGAAGCTACCCTCGCTTATCAGCACTATCTTGCCCGGCGGCTCCAGAAGCCTTCTAAACCGTGCCTTAAGCTTCCTGGAGACTCCTAACGCTAGCTTTGTCACCACCTCGACCTCTGCAGTATCCTGGTCCACCGGGGTTACAGTGTCGAATATGCCAAGTATACTGAGAAACCTCTCTGGATCGCTGAGAACCTTATAGGCTGTCTCCAGGTCCACGTATAGGGAGTATACCTGGCTGTACCGTTTCACCATAAGGCATCAGCTCCTTAAGGGATCATGCGGTGTTTTTAGGGTTTAATTTTTCGTATGGTTAGTAGCCGCGTATACATTAAGATCCTTAGTGTAGGTGCGTATAAAAGGGTTGGTGGCCGCTAGAATAGGAACGTTCTACGCCTTTTGGCAACCTTCTTTAGCCTCTCCTCAACGATCTCAACGCCTATCCCCGACGCCTTTGGGGCGTATATTTTTCCGCCCCTCAGAGTCCACGGAGGTTCTACTATGTCTTCCCAATAGTACCGGTCACTCGCGGAAACGTCGTTAGGATATTTTACGCCCTCCAGGGTGGCGAGGGCCACCAGGTGGCCGCGGCCTACTCCCGTCTCTAGCATGCCCCCTATCCATACCGGCAACCCCTTAGCCCTGTACCAGTAATCATGTATATGGAGGCTGGGCCCTATGCCGCCCACTCTTCCCGGCTTTATGTTTATTATTTTGGCGGAGCCGAGCTTGTAGGCTCGCACCGCATCTCGAGGCCCCTTAATGCTCTCATCGAGGCATATTGGGGTTCTGAGCCTTCTAGAGAGCTCCGCGTGGTCGACCAGGTCATCGTGGTCTAAGGGTTGCTCGATCATCAGAAGGTTATACTGGTCGAGTTTTGCTAGGTGCTCCGCATCCTCGAGAGTATATGCTGCATTGGCATCTACCTGGAGCGGCGTGTCCGGATGCTCCTCCCTGATCCTGGCGACAACCTCCACGTCCCATCCAGGCTTTATCTTGACCTTAATTCTAACGTATCCCTGTGTAAGATAAGACTCTATGGTTTTCAGTAGCTCGTCTACACTCCTCTTTATCCCGATGCTGACACCACTGACGGCGTAGTCTCTGACCCCGCCTATGTATCTATAGAGGGGAAGCCCAGCAAGCCTGGCCTCTAAGTCCCAGAGTGCCTCCTCTATGCCTGCCTTCGCCATGTTATGGCCCCTAATCCTGGAAACTACGCTGTGGAAACCTCTGGCCTCTACCTCTCTGGCCCCGGCCAGCATGGGTACTATGTAGTCCTGCACTACGTGCCACGCTGTCCACACGGTCTCGTAGCTGTACCAGGGCCCCTCACCAGCAACTATTTCGCCCCACCCTTCCTCCCCGCCCCGCTCCTCAACCCTCACGAGTATTCCAGGCCTAAGCCGCGTCTCGCCGAAGCTCGTCTGGAAGGGTGCCTTCAGCTCCATCCATACCTCTACCAGCTCCAGCTTCCTCAGCTCCACGGCACCTCCCCCTCAAGTATGTTCTCCAGGCTTTTCCGCCAGAGCACGACGTAGCCCCTCCTAGCCTTACGGTCGGCAGTGTAGTCTATTGCTACGTAGCCTCGCCCTAGGTAGTGCTCGTACACCGTTCTGGTGGCGAGCCTCCAGCGCTTGGGGAGGCTGGGATCCGCAGCTCTCAGCTCGTCTATGCTCCAGGGAAGCTCTACAAGTATAACCTCGCTCCTGGAGCCCAGCGCAGGCTCGCCGGGGCCGAGTTGGTCAGCCCTCTCCAGCACGGTTTCAGCACCCAGCTCCACCAGCGCGGCTGGGCTGGGGGGTTTCAGGCCTCCGGCGAGCTTCTCCTCAACCCTTCTACTCTTGATCCACCATTCCGCCTTCACCCTATCGCTGCCCAGCCCGACGTTTATGGAGTCTCTTATCTCGCCATAGTAGTCCCTTACATAGGTTCGAGCCACTACACCGAGCTTGGAGAGGTTGAAGTAGGAGTTTAGGCTCTGGAGGGGGTCGTAGGTCCACTTGATCAAGTCAAGCCCCATACGGAGGACCTCCTCCCTCTGCCTCTTCTTTAGCAGGAACCCTACCCCACGGTACTTGGCGCCCTCCCTCACGCCGGTGGCATGCGAGTAGAAGTACATCCTACCCCCAGGCTCGCTGGCTATGAAGCCGTAGGAGACCCCGATCATCTCGCCCTTCTCCTCGTCGAAGGCCCCCAGTACGAGGCCTCCGTTGTCGGCTATGCCTCGCAGCACGTGGGCCGGTGCAGCCTCCCTGTAGTCGGGCATCCTCCAGGCCTCTTTTTGGACCTCCACAGCCTCCTGGAACTCCTCCGGTCTGGTCAGAATCCTTACTTGGACCACGGCTAGGCACCTATCCGGGTGAAACGTGTATGAACGAGTTTTAACCGTTTTGCGGGCTATCCTTGCTTCAAAAGGTCTACGCCCATACTTATAGAGGCGAAGCCTATGGCGGCCGACATGAGTGAGGCTAACACGTTGTAGAGATACATCAGATACACGCTTGCAGCGAAGAACCCTAAGCCAGCTAGAACCAGCACAACCCCCACACCATGCTGTTTGGAGCTCAAACCCTGCACCCCTTTCCCCTGAAAGGTTTCGACGTCAAAAATGTTGGCCTAACGACATATAACAGTGATGGGTTTATGGCAGGAAGCTTTCCAGAAACCTGTCGAACCCGCGTGCAGCGGCATTGATGCTTTCAGCAACGCCTACAAGGTCCGCACCCTGCCCGGATAGCCAGAGAAACGTTAGGACCGCCGCCGCAGCCACTGGGAGGCGTAGTGTTGGGAACCTCCTTGCGGCAGCGTGTCCGGCCAGAAGCCCAGCAGCTAGCGAAGCCACGCCTCCCATCCCGTGGCTAACGCCCAGTACCAGTAGGCAGAGGTAGAGCCACCGCTCAAGGGTTTGCCTTCCCACGAGGAGACGAGCCAGGGCACGAGAGAGCCTTGCAGGTAGAAGCCATACTTGGGAGGGCTGGACACGCACTCCGGGCCCCAGCGCCTTCCCAACCAGATATGTAGCCATCGAGAGCACCGCTAGATAAGTTATGGTTATCCCCTCCGGCGAGCGGTAAACCAGGCCCAGGTACCTTGACCCCTCAACGGCGCTTGAACTCCAGTAGGCTAGAAGCATGGATGAGTATAGGAATGCCAGCACCGCCAGGACTGCCGAGGCTGCTGGGACCATGTAGTCGTAGAAGGGGTGGGCCGGGGTTAACCCCTCGATCAGGGGCTCAACTAGGAAGACGGCTAGAACCCCGGCCAGCGCCAGCATGACGTGGAAGGGCTCCGCTTGCCCGAGGACCACTACGTATATGGATGCGGTAACGCTGAACATAAGTGAGGTCTCTCCTAGCCTGGTTAGGCTCAGGGCCAGGGGCAATGCTACCCCTAAGACCACTAGGACAGGGCTCCACCCGGATAAGTATAGCAGATAGATGCCTGCTGCACCCACGGCCACGGTTAGCGGGCGTATTTTCAAGAAGCCTCCACCTCGGCTAGCATTGTTCTTACAGCTTCTATCCATCCCCACCCTTCGACCAGTATGGCCCGTATACCGGCCCTTTCCAGCCTCCTCACGCTGTCCATGTAGTGTCTTTTCTCGAAAAAGGCTATGGCTCTGGACACCTGGTCCTTGACCGTGGGCAGGATGGATATCAGCAGCAGTCGACGGGCTGCGTGGGGGAGGCTTTCCACTAGCCTGCGCACCTGCGACTCTCTGAATGCTCCGACGCCGGTTAGCACCAGGAGGAGTTCCGCACCCGACGTTCTGAGCGCCTCGTCCAATGCCTGTGCAAACCTTATCCGCGGTTTAGCTAGTTCGGGCGAGACCATGGAAAGCCTCTCGGCAAGCATCTCGGCCACACGCGCCCCCCTCTGGGGGTGATGGATAAACCACCTGTCGCCTAGATATATGACGAACCCTACACTGTCCCCCATCCTGGCCGAATACGCGGCTATGCTTGCAGCAGCCCTAGCCACGTGATCTGCCGACGTCTCACCCGGCGTGCCGAGCCACATCTCCTGGGAAAGGTCGGCGAAAAGCATGATCCTCGACCTGGTCTCCGCCTCATCCTCCCGCACCACAAGCCTCCCGGCCCTGGCAGTGGCACTCCACACTATTTTACGCGGATCGTCGCCCGGCTCGTAGTCTCTTAGCTCGTAGAACTCCACCCCGAGCCCCCGACGCCTAAACCTGGAGGTTTCGCCGGGCCACGGCATAGATGACTGGAAAATCGATTCAACAATGCCGCTGTAGCAGGGTATCACCCGCAGGGCGCCTGGCTCCTCCACGTAGCGCGTTGCTGCAAAGAGGCCGAACGCGTCGTTGCCCGTAATGATTGCTCCCCTAAAAAGGTGCGACCCGAAGTAGGCCTTGAGCCTATACATCGCCTCACGACTGGCTTTAGGCGGCAGCGACAGTGTTATCATGCTCTCTTCAGGCTCCGCAGCTACACGGCTTGGCAGGTCATCGGCTACGGTTAGCAGCGGGATGCCCCGACCACTGGTATCCACGGCTCTGAGGAAAACCAGGACCTCCTCCCCCTCCACGGCTCTAGTCTTGCCGAGCCTCCTTGAAACCACCAGTGTCAGGATGGCGTCCTCGTAACCTCTGGCTAGGCTGTATAAGAGGTATGCTGATACGAGGACAGCTGTGCCGAGGATCAACGTGTAGGGCCACCCGAAGCCGAGTAGCCCGGTTAGTGTGAGTATCAGTCCAGAGAATATATAGACGTGTCCCCGCAGCGTTGGCTCCATTGTGCCACCTCGTCAGGGGGGAGGAACCTTGTCGAGAACCTCGTTTATCACCTGCTCTACGTCCACGCCAGCAACCCTGGCTTCAGGCCTCAGCACTATCCTGTGGAGCAGTGCGGGCCTGGCAGCCGCTTTGACGTGGTCTGCCGTGACATAGCTCTTACCCTCAATTAGTGCAAGAGCTCTGGCCAGCAGCATCATTGCTATCACGGCTCTGGGAGAACCTCCCAGCTTCACGCTGCCATGCCTCCTCGTCGCCTCCACGATGTCGACCATATAGTACTTCAGGTTTCTATCGACATGTATCCCCCAGATCTCCTTCCTAGCCCTAAGTATGTCTCCAGCCCCCGCCACGGGCCTTACAGGCCACTCCTCTATGAGTGACAGGCGGTCAAGGATCTCGACAGCCTCGTCCCTTGACGGGTACCCTAACACGACCTTAGACAGGAAACGGTCGATCTGCGCCTCTGAGAGCGGGTAGACTCCCTCCACCTCGACGGGATTCATCGTTGCAAGGACCACAAATGGTTCCGGCAGGAGGTAGGTCTCCCCCCAAACCGTCACTTGGCGCTCCTGCATCGCCTCTAGGAGGGCTGCCTGGGTCTTCGGGCTGGCCCTGTTGATCTCGTCTACTAGGAGCACGTTGGTGAATATGGGGCCTTTGTTGAAAACGAACTCACCGTTCCGGTACATCATGGTTCCAACAATGTCTGATGGCAGCAGGTCAGGCGTGAACTGCACCCTCCTAAACTCCAGATTCAGCGCGGATGCTATGGCTTTGGCCAGCGTCGTCTTCGCCACGCCTGGGACTCCTTCCAGCAGCACGTGGCCCCCGGCGAGTATCGTGGCGAGAACCAGTCTTACCTCTTCCCGCTTACCTACTATGACCTTGGAGACCTCCTCCAATATCTTCTCATAAACCGTGGCTGCTTTACTCATTCAGCTTCGCCTCCAAGTATGTGATTAACCGTTCGAGGTGGCGATCAATGTTGCCTGGGCTTGAAACTATCTTGTCGGCGAACCTCTCGACACGCTTGTCCATGGTTTTCCTCGCCAGCGCCGGGATCTCTGTCGCCAAGTAGGATAAAAGATTCTCATCCCTAGCTCTCCGGGCCTCCCTCATGGGCGGCGGGAACAGCAACATGGAGAAGACTGCCGAGGCAAGTGTAGCTAAGGCGAAGACCACGCCGTGGTTCGTGCTTCCTGCAGCCTCCCAGACAGCTTGGAGGAGCATGCGTGGAAGCGTGATAAGGGTTACCAGGGGTTTGGAAACAATGTTTTTACGGTAGCTGTAGTGCGTGTAGTCAAATACAAACACGACGTTCCTCTCGCCGCTGGCCAGCAGAGACACTAGCAGCTTAACGAACCCCGTGGAAGGCTCTACGCCCCGGTATCCTGCCAGCATGTAGTTGGCAAACACGCTTGAGTCCGCCACAACGACAGCCCTCAACCCCTCCTTCTCCACGTAGGATGCCATGACGGCCTCTGGGAGGACGGCTTCGCCCTCCTCAAGTCTATTGTTCACGTTCTCGTCGAGCCATACGGTGCTGTTAGCTATGCAGATGGGTTCGCCGCCCTCCACCACGGATGCCCTGGAAAACAACGTGTGAACCCCGTTCCAGCAGTCAGCTGGCACGAAATCCCGCCACTCGGTGTTCATTAGCTCTTCCGATCTGGCTAGGTTGCCATTTATCTCCACACCCAGCAGGCTTCTTGTAACACTGTTGGCTATGCCTAACTCGTCTCCTATTAGGAGGGAGAGTCTCTTCTCCGACGCAAGCTCCTCCAGTATCTTGATCTCCTTCTCGGTGAACGGCTTCTCAGGGCCTATGACGATGTATACTATGTGGCCCTCCATGGCTGGGAGCTCGTCCACCCTGGCGACGGCGACCCTATACCCCTCCCTTGCTATTAGTTGTGTAAGCATGCTTGTACCGTAGAGGCCTAGGTTCAGCGGAGAGGTGTTCTCTGCCTCCAGAACCATGTAGCTTAAACCGTAGGTCGCTGCCAACGCCACTACAGATACGGCCAGCAGGGGGGCTAGGCTTGAAAATCTACCCAACCTTTACATGCCTCCTGAACTTTTCTATTTCCCGGGGCCCGGGCTCCCTAGGGGAATACATGTACTCCTCGTAGAGCCTCGCCATCCCGGGCTCCGCTAATCCTATGTCTGTCAGTATGCTCTCCACCTCCCTGGGCGTGTAGCCGGGCCTCAAAGCGCCGGTTACCCTGCGAGCTTCCTCCAGAACCCCTAGATATAGTTGGCGTATGATGCGGCGTAGCCCTTCGTAGCGGTACCTCTCGTAGCCCCTGCCAGCAGGCGTGGAGGGGGTTCTGGCCAGGCGTCGCGACCTGTATATCAGGGTTCCTGCCGAAACCATGTAGATTACTATCAGAGGGATAAGGGTCAGTACTATGAAGAGTATGAGTGTTAGAGGTGAACCAGCGCTCTGTGCGCCAGTCTCAACGTTCTGGGGCACGGTCATGTTACCTGTAGCGTTGATGGGGACCCCTGACTCAGCACCTGAGCTAGGCATGGCTGGAACCCTGCGCGTGGGCAGAGGGGGCAGTGCGTGTCTCTCGCCGATCCACACCATGTTCACACAATCAGGTATATAGAGTGGCTCCCGGATAATTATTTTGCAGTGTTCGGGAATGCTGCCCAGAACATTTCTCCGAGCCGTGGAGGAGATAAGGAGAGAGGAGCTACGCGGTGCTTCATGGTGTGCCTGGAGGGCAGCTACGGCCCTCCTGGACCTGAGCCTTGCGGGGAGTCTGACCCACAGCCTCGTTGATGAGGCGGCACGCCTAGTTGAGGAGGCCAATAGGAGCATGGCCAGCCTCTACAACGTGGCCCTGATTTTCAGGGAGTCGTATAGGGCTGGCGGGCGGAGAGCCGCCATAAGCGCTCTACGCTCATTCCTCGACTATAGGTCCAGGAGTTCTGGAAGAATAGCGCTGTCAGCCCAGGAAGCCATAAGCGCTGGCTCCTCCATAGTCACCATAAGCTATAGTAGCAACGTGGAGAGGATCCTCAATGCTGCCAGGGATGTGCTTCGCAGAGTATATGTGGCTGAATCCAGGCCTGGAGGGGAGGGCATATTCCTGGCAAAGGCCCTGAGGTCCCGCGGGATCCCCGCCACAGTTGTGCCCGACGCAGCCCTGCACACGGTTCTCGGCGAGGTTGACATGGTCCTGGTGGGTGCAGATACTGTCACCCTTGAACCCTGCCTTATCAACAAGGTTGGGACGCTTCCTCTAACCTTGGCCGCTAAGAGCAGCAGGGTTCCTGTTGTAGCGGTGTTCGAGTCGTACAAGGTCCATCCAAGCGCCACGTGCAGCGACGTTGAAGTGGTTAGGAGGCCCTACAGGGAGGTCCCCTACGGAGCCCCTGAAGTGCCTGTGTTCGACAAGGTTCCGGGCGAGCTGGTAACGCTCCAGGTGACAGAGTATGGCATCGAGAGATTCGGCTCGGACGAGCTTAAAAGAGCCTATGAGAGGTTCCTCGATGAGGTTGCCCCTAGTCTCCGCCGTACTCCGTAACAATGAAGCTGGTAACGCTCCTAAGGACACCGTCTATCCTGAGGATCTGGTTCCTAACCATCGAGGCCAGCGACTCGTAGTCCTTGCTGCTCAGAATCGCCACCACATCGTACTGTCCTGTGATCTCGAATACCTTCTCCACACCCTCCATGCTGGCGAGCTTTGACGCCACCTCGCCTATCATGCGGGGCTCCACTACGAGGAACACCATAGCCTTTACGCCCATAGCGGGGTTTCACCAGTCAGGGTACATTGTTTGCTTCAGACGTGAAAAAGGTTACCGTGTACTAGGCGCCACTTTACTAAATATTTTATACAAATTTATACCATGGCACCCTACATGTTTGTTAGGGTCCGCCGATGCCCAGGTTTAAGAGGATAAGCGACGAGCTCTACGGCTTCATAAGGCTTAACGAGTATGAGACGAGGATTGTGGACCTGCCTGTCCTCCAGAGGCTTCGCAGGATTAAGCAACTCTCCACGGCCAACATGGTCTATCCCGGCGCCACCCACAGCAGGTTCAGCCACGCCATCGGCTCCATGCACCTTATGGGGAAGATTGCCGAGAGACTCGCCGAAGAGGGGTTCATACCCAAGGACGACGTTGAGCTCCTCAAGGTGGCAGCGCTGCTCCACGATGTCGGCATCTTTCCCTACACCCACGCCCTGGAGCCCCTGTACCTGCAGAGCACCGGGGGTACGGCGAGCACCAGGTACCTTTTCAGAAGGATCCTCTCCAAGACCGAGGTTCGGGACAAGCTCGAGTCGAACGGCTTCACCGTGGATGAGGTGGAGAGCCTGGTGGACGGGGCCCACAAGGAGAGGCTCTACGTGCTCCTCCTCAACGGGGATCTAGGCATCAAGAGGCTGGACTACCTGCCGAGGGATGCTAGGCACACGGGTGTAGCCTATGGCCTAATAGATGTTGGAAGAATAGTGGAGACCATAACGGTGGACGGTGAGGGGGAACCCGCCGTTCCCACCAAGAGCCTGCAGGCGGCCGAGAACTTCTACGTTGCGAGGCTCCATATGTACCAGGCCGTCTACTACCACAAGACCATCATCGGCTACGAGATCATGCTTAACGCCATATTTGAGAGGCTTGCCGAGGAGATGGAGGGGTTCAGGGAGACCCTATCCGCCTCCTGGCTTGACAGGCTTGTGGATACAGGGCTGGTGGCCTACTGGGACGACTACTGGGTGCACTCCAAGCTCTACCAGGCCCTGGAGGATGAGGATGTAAGCGGCGAGACAAAAAGGATGATCAAGATGTTCCTGGATAGGAGGGGCCTTAAGGTCCTGGTGGACATATCGAGGCTGTCCAACGAAAAGTCAAGCGAGGAGGACTACCGGAGGCTGAGGGAGTACAGGGAGAGGGCCCTCGAGGTGGCTCCGGGCTCCGCTATTTACCCGTTTGCCGACGACATACCCGTGTCGGGTGAGAGGCCTGTAAGGGTGGTCCTGAAGGATGGGAGGAGCTTCCCCATAACATCCCGGGAGCTGGGGGCCCTGCCAGGCTATATGCCGAAGTATTACCTGGTACTGAGGCTATATGTTGATCCGCTATACAAGGAAAAGCTGGCTGGCCAGCTGCCTTGAGGTGTTTTACCTTCTCTCCCTCTCGGAGCCTAGGTCGGAGGATATCCTATATATACCTAGGAGCATGAGGCCCCAGAGCCCCAGCACTATCAGGAGCATTGTCAAGCCGCTTGCCCCCAGGCTAAGCTTGATCCCGGTTTACGTAAAATGCTTCCCCTATATGGTCTAAATAGGGCTATATACTTAATACGTTGGCTGATTTAGGTCTACGCGGTGTCTACAGTGGATATAGGGCAGTCCCGCATGACGCTGATCGTAGTAATGGTTGTAGCCCTGGGGTTCACGTTCTACTTTGCATATATGCATGCGATGCCCGGGGGTAGGGGCATAGTTTATCCCGAGCGTCTCCCGCCGGACGCCTCCATTGTTAGGGTTGTTGAGGGCGAGGAGGCGGTGAAGGCCTCGATGGGGATACACTGGAACCCTGGAGGAACGGGGATAGTGGAAGCCGTTATAGTCGAGTATAGTGATGGGACGAGGCTCTGGGCGTCGAGGACTGCGGGAGACGCTGACGAGTACCTGGCGGCCATGATCCAGAAGATACAGAGATACGAGGGGGCCCTGCCATTCAAGGTTCTGCACAAGATCGATGTCAGGGGTGTGGAGGTCTGGGTACTAATGGATAAAAACGTGGCGGGCAAAACGCATCTCGCCTGGAGCAGGAGTGGCCTGGTTGTCTGGGTTGAAGTGCCTCCAGGCAAGCCCGACTTCCAGCACTATGTTGAGGTCCTGGTCGAGGGCGTTAACTACCGGTGAACTGCAGCACGGCAGGCTCCCGGCCTAGGAGCTCCGCAGCTGTTGCCATCTCCACTCCAAGCCTTTTAGCAGCCTCCCAGACCCTCTTGGTTCTCTCCCTGTATCGGGGCTCCCTGACTAGATGGTGGTCGTAGACCACTAGCTTCAGCCTAGTTGACTCCTCGAGGATCCTGACAGCGTTATCAATGGCCCTTTCTAGGTTGATCCTGTTAACGGTGTATCCAAGGAGATATGTGGGCGGGCCGTCTAGAACCAGTACATCGGGGTTCTCGTCTATTATTAAGTATGCGTAGTCTTCAATCACGGGGCCGTTTATGTCGGAGGAGTATAGTAGCTTGAACCCTGGGACCTCTACGACAAGTGCGACGACCCAGCCCACGCGCGAGTACTCTATTCCGTGGAACAATGGCTCCGTGAACCTTAGCCTTACACCGCCCAGCTCGAGGGTTCTACCGTCGGCGAAGAGCAGTGTGGTGCCGCTGCGGCTGGCCTCCGGTATCCTCTTGTACCTGCACCAGTTCTTGACACGTTTACGGAACCACCGGCGCCCCTGTTCGAGCAGCTGCTTCTTCCGCTCGGCGTAGTCGCCGTAGTTTCGGGATGCTGCCTTCTCCAGGCTCTCCAGGGG
>JALURJ010000341.1 GCA_027016915.1 Desulfurococcales archaeon
ACTCGACGACGTGTCCGGAGGAACCTTCACCGTGACCAACCTGGGCATGTACGGGGTCGACGGGTTCACACCCATAATCAACTCGCCCCAAACAGCGATACTCGGCGTTGGGAGGATAGTGTTGAAGCCCGTGGTCAGGGGCGACGAGGTGGACAAGGCCAACGTGGCCTGGCTCAGCCTCACCTTCGACCACAGGGTTATGGACGGCCACACAGCTGCCCTGTTCCTCCAGGACCTCTCCAGGACCCTTGAGAGCCTGGAGGATGTTAGGAGGGCTGTTGGCTGGCAAGGATCCTAGAGCCTTTTGAGCTGGAGGAGCAGTATGATTATCGACTCCTTAACAGCCCTCAGGAAAAGCCTCAGCTTGTAGGCCCTGCCCCCGACGCCGAGGCTCCACTCGTACGCGACCATGGCCAGCTTCAAGGCATGCCTGAGGAGGCTTGCCTCCGCCTCCACCTGCCTCCTGCAGTAGGGGTCCTTGATGAGGGGTGCCGCCGTCTCCACGTCGCTCAGGGCGAGCTTTAGGTAGGCGTAGGTGACGTCTCCCCCGCTCTCCAGGTATTCCCTGGCCTCCCTCCAAGCCTCCAGGGCCTTCTTCCTCAGCTCCACCACCCCTTCCTCCGCCACGCCTCGCACCCCTCCTATATTATGCCAGCCCTCCTAAGCCCTCCCAGCACAACATAGTAGAATATCTTGAGGGCCGTTGCTAGGGTTGAGAGCCTCTCACGGAACCCGTGCCTGTGGCGCACGTTGCCCTCGCTGGCCAGGCGCCGGATAACCTTCCCAAGCTCCTCAGCCTCCAGCTCCATGTGCCTCCTACAGTAGGGGCAGTCTATGTGCTTCGAAGCTATCATTATCTCCCTGTAGGCCAGCTCCAGCAGGGCCTCTGCAAGCTCGTCGAGGCTCTCAGCCCTCCCCAGAAGCTCCCTCCTAGCCTCCTCGAACCCCTGGACAAGCTCTTCAACGGTGTCCATGGCTTCCCACCCATATAATGGTTCTAGGCCCTCTTAAACCCTGGTTCGCCTGAGCAGGCCCTCCGCCGAGGCCACCCCCATAACCCTGGGGACGTCGAGTATGTACGGCCCGTCGCCCGAAGGTATTGCAACCACCTCGTCCCCCTCCGACACCTGGAGCTCCCTCTCACCGTCGAGTTCGACCGTCATGGCATCGCCGAGCACAACCTCTTCGCCCAGCCTAAGCTCCCTATACTCCTCGACCCCAACCTCCTCCACGACGCCCGGCGCAACTATGGCTCTAACCCTGAAGCCCTCGGCGCCCAGCCTTAGGTGCAGGGCCGCCCGCTCCTCAGGGTACAGGGGCCTGATCATGGCCGCGACTGACGCGAGCCCTATGCTGGTTGGGGGTGCCAGTACTACGACCACGTCCCTCACCAGGCCAGGGTCCATTATGGCCCTCGACCCGACGAAGGGGTACCTGGTGCTGGCAACGTCGACGAGGGCATGGTCCACCAGCTCCCCGTTGAGGAGAAGCTTCACCCTGTTAAGCCTGTAGGTTGCCTCGGAAGCCCTGACCAGGCCGTTGGCCACCATGCCAGCCGCCAGGCCCGCCACGGTGCCGTCGATGAAGTAGGGTACAACATTGTTGGTCCCCGTCGATACTGGGAGGAGGGGTGTTTCCCCCGAGGCTTTGGATGCAACCCTCACGGTACCATCCCCGCCTAGGAGTATTATCACCCCCACGCCCATGCTGGTCATGGCCTCCACAGCCCTCACTGTATCCAGGTGGCTTCCCTCGGGCTCCATATCCACGAACTCGGTTTCAACGCCTAAGCTGGGTGTGTCCCAGAGGGCGTGGGCGGCAACCCCGTAGAAGTCTGGCATGAGTACAACCTTATCCACCCCGGCCGCCTCGAGCCCCTTCAGTATGCTCCTCACAATCCTGGCTTTTTGCATGTTGTCCATGAAGCCAGCCGTGGAGGTAACCCTCCTAATGTCCGTGCCTGAGACCGGATTCACAACTATGCCTACGGTGCCCAAAGCTTGTGCCCGCCCCTCTAGTGTCAGGGCAGGTAAAAAATGGGTGGTTTGAATTGTTTACTCCTCGACCTCCAGCTCCATGAGGGGGTCTCCCGGCTTCACCTTAGAGCCCTTCTTGGCTATGATCCTCTTCAGCGTCCCCGAGGCCGGGGACGGCACCTCCACCTTTATCTTCGACACCATTATTAGGCAGACTATGTCCCCCTTGTTGACCTTGGAGCCCTCGGCC
>JALURJ010000342.1 GCA_027016915.1 Desulfurococcales archaeon
GGTTCGGGGAGTGCCAGCAGCGGACAGGGCCCAGGGAGCTGAGCAGCCCGCACCACGCCTATGCCCTCTTCTCAGCCTTCTTGGCTACCAGGGCCAGGAGCCCAGCTGCAAGGCAGCCGAAGGACGCTAGGGCCACCCACGCCTCCAGGGAGTACCTGTCCATGAACACACCCGCCACGGGGGTTCCGAGGACCCAGCCCAGGTTGAAGGCGAAGCCGTAGAGGCTGGAGGCGGTGTAGCGTATCTCGGACGGCGCGTTGTTTATGATGAAGGTGTTCCCCGAAACCATGACCATGGCGTAGAACGTGCCCAGCACGGCCTGGGCCAGAAGGATCCCGCCAAGCCCGGCGGCGTTTAGATAGAGCTGGAAGACCAGGCCGGTCGCAGCCAGGCCTAGGGAGTATAGGTAGAGCTCCCTGCCAAGTACGAGGGAGCCGAGCACCAGGCTCAGGGTGACCTGGAAGGCCGGGTTCACCGCCAGGGCTAGTCCTGTCTCCACAGGGTTTAGGCCCTTGATCTCGCTGAACAGGATCGACATGGTGGCAAACACTCCGCTCGCAAAGAAGTTTCTGAGGATAAGGGCGCCCACAACTACCGCCACGGGGGCTGGAAGCCTCCTCAGAGCCTCCACTATGTTCTCCCTCCGAATCACAGCCTCAGGCCTCCAGCCCAGGGCCAGGAGGGCTGAAGCCACGCTTATCGCCGCAGCACTGTAGAATATGGGGGCAAACCCGTACCACTCCAGCAGGTAGCCGCCGACTATGGAGCCAGCTATCATCCCCGTCCCCGAGAACATCAGTGTTGCAGTGACACCCCTAACCACCCCGAGGGTGAGGGAGAGGCTGCCCAGCGCCACGGGTATGCTGGTCGCCAGGCTTAGGCCCTGCAAGGCCCTGAGGGCCAGTAGCTCGTGGGTTTCAGTCATGTGGGGCATAAGCGCTGTAGACACTCCGTTGGCCAGCATGCCAGCAGCAAGCACCAGGTCAGGCCTGCCCGTAATGTCCGCTGCCAGCCCGGCTAGAAGCGTGCTGGGGGTTATGAAGAGGAAGTAGACGGTTGCCAGGAGCTGGATCCCCGTATAGCTCATCCCCAAGCCCTCGGCGAACAGCGGGAGCCAGAAGCCAACAGCGCCCACCGTGTAGAAGTAGGCGAAGGCCGGGAGCCCTGCACGGATAATGTCGAAAAGCCTGGCCCGAGGCAAACTAACGCATCCCGCAGAACCATGGGAGTTTAACGGATAAAAACAAAGCGGCGCTTTGAGGGGATGCACAGGTTTGACGCTACCCCCTGCGGAGGCTCGGCGTGGAAGCTAGGACACACAACCAGTCTGGTGGAACATCGTTTTTTACCACACACCACACAGTAATACCGGTGTTCGCCGTGGAGCGGCGGGGCCTGCTCATACTGGTTTATGCTTTCGGGATTCTCCTGGCGGCTGCAAACCTGGCCGCGCTTACAGGCTACTCCCATAACGACTACCCTCTAACGGCCAAGCCATCCAGAGCCGACTTTGAGAAGCTGTGGGGCTACGACTGGTCGGCAGACCTAGGCCTGACCCTCCTCGAGAAGCGGAGCCTCGAGTATAAGGGGGCAAGCGTAGAGGTAAGCCACTACATGTTCGCTTTGAGGCCCGACCTCCCGGCGTGCCGCGCTCATGCATGGCTCTACGACGCGGGGGGCGAGGGGCCCTGGGTCATACTGGTCCACGGTCTAGGCGGGAGCCACTACTTCTTCGAGCGCGGCTCCGAGCTGGGCGTGAGCCTGGCGCCCGAGCTTGCCGTCAGGGGGTTTAAGGTGCTGGCAATAGACGCCGCTGGCCACGGGGAGTCCTGCATACCGGGCGGCGAGGAGTGGAGGGACAAAGCCTTCACCAGCAACCCTGGGGAGTTCTTCCTCTACCACGTCTACACCAGCGCCATCAGGGCCGTCGAGGCTGCGAAGCAGCTGGGGGCGGAGCCGGGCAGGATAGCGATAATGGGTGTCTCGATGGGAGGTATGACGAGCCTCGTGGTGGGCGCCCTGCACCCCGACGTGGCGCTGGCCATACCCATAGTTGCTTCGGGATGCATACCCTGCATGACGGCCTCGGGGGGCCTGGCCAACTTCGTTGGAAACCCCGAGGCAGGCCTCGACGAGGAGACAATATACAACCTGAGCCTGGCAGACCCCCTGGCCTACATATGGATGGCGCCCAGCCTAGAGGGCAAAGTGTTCTACCTCCTGTTCTCAACCCACGACGAGTACTTCCCCCTGGAAGGGCTGGAGGCGACGGTCAAGGCTTTGGAGGAGAGGGGTGCTGAGGCCTACGTGGCTCTAGCCCCCAACAACAACCACTACAGGCCGGGCAGGGGCTGGATATCCTCGGCCTTAAGGGTGCTTGAAGAGTTCAGGAAGGGAGGGGTTGAAGCCGTCTCAAACCTGCTCTCCAAGAGCTATGATGCTAGGCCCTCGCCCCTCAAGGCCCTGATAGGGGTTGGTGCCTGGTGGAGGCCGTCGGCCAACGGGCTTTGCTACGCTCCCGGCATACCCCTAGCCCCACTGCTGACTACGGGCGAGGTTATAGGCTTCGGGGGAGGCGGGGTTGTGGAGACGGGGCTCCCCTACAGGATGCCCCGCGCCGCCGCGCTGGTACTGCTGTTGCTGGGCCTGGCTGTTGCATACTACTCGTCGAGGATGCTGGGCTGGAAACCTGCCATGGCGGTGGCGCCCCTGGCAGCCACAGCGGTATACCTGCTGCCCTACTGGAGGTGGCCTGGCCGTTTCACGCTCCAGTTCCTGGAGGTGGTTGAGAGGTACGGCGTCACCCCCAGCATGGTCCTAGGCTTTCCGACGCTGGTGCTGATGTCAGCTTTGATCACCCTGGCACCCCTGTTGCTGGCGGCAGCGATGGTTTCCAGGGGTAGGAGGGCCGCTGCACTATACACGGTCTACGTGGTGGCCGGTCTAGCCCCAATACTGTTGATGAGGGTCATATTGTTCATGGTCCAGGATAAGGCCCCCTTCCAGCCGCCCACAACTACACTGCCCCTCGAGGTCCTGCCTCCGCTCATAGTGGTGGCCGCGTGGCTGCTCCGCAGAAGAGGGGTCCTCTAGGAGGGTTGAGGGCCTTGGCTCGTGTAAAGCTAGTGTTAGGCCCCAACGAGGGCAGGTTCCCGGGGTGCAACTGCCTCCTCGTCGAGGAGGCCAGCACGAGGATACTCGTCGACACCGGCTGCGGGGAAGAGGCCCTGCTGAGGCTCAGGGACAGGATCGATGCCGTGATCTACACTCACCACCACCCCGACCACATTTCCGGCCACCACCTCGTCCCCGACGGCGTGAAGGTATACTCCCCGGCCGGCGAGAAGCCCTATAGGAGCATCGAGGACCTGGCCAAACGCTACGCTACTCGGGTGCACAGGAAGTGGCTAGCCTTCGCCACCAGCTACATAGGCATCAAGACCGTGCCCACGGCCACCGACTACTTTGACCCGGGAGAGGATATATGCGTCCGCGGCGTCTGCCTGAAGACCTTGGCGGCACCGGGCCATATGAGGACCCACACCCTCCTCGAGGTTGAGGGGCAGGTACACCTCACCGACATAGACCTCACGAGTTTCGGCCCCTGGTACGGCAACCCCGAGTCCAGCGTCACCCTGTTCCTGGCCGACATAGAGGCCGCCGCCAGCCTGGAGGCCAAGACTTACACGACGAGCCACAAGCCCCGCGCCTACAGGCGGGACGAGGCGCTCAGCAGCATGCTCCGCTACGCTCTTAGGGTTACGGAGACCCTCCGCACCCTGCTGAAGAACCTAGAAGAGCTTGGAGAGGCCACGCCGGAAGCTCTGACGGGCCGGGGAATTGTCTATAGAAGGTACCTGCCCCAGGCGGAGGACCTCATGAGGTACTTCGAGCGCAACATGATCGCCCAGCTCCTCGGTATGCTCCACGTCCTTGGATGTGCTAGGAGGACGCCCAGCGGATACGTTGGGGTTCGGGAATGCCAGGCCATAGATAGGCTGGAGGACAGGCTTAGGGACACTATACTGGGAACGCTGTAGGCCGGTAGGTACACCTATTATACTGTTCCCCCAATAAACTGTAACCAGGCTGCAAAGCGGATGGGTGCATAGGCTTGTCTAGGCGCAGGGAGCAGGCACCCTGGGCTGTCCTCATAGCACTGCTCGTCGTGCTGGGCGTACTCCTAGCATACATCCACACTACTGGTGGGAGGCTCCAAACCATAACTACAACTGTTCTCAGCGTCTCGACGAGAACTACCACGGTAACCACGACACTCACCAAGACCGCCACGATGACTACAACAATAACCCGGACGCTGACGGTTGGGGAGAACCTAGCCCCCAGGGCTACCCGGCCTCCCCTAGTGCTCACCTACTTCTACCTATGGTACGGCGTCGAATCCGAGGACCAACACTGGAACGACTCTCCGCTCACCACGGTGGTTGACGAGCCGCTGCTAGGCCGCTATAACAGCTCAGACCCCCACACACTAGATGTCCAGCTGGCAGAGATGGAAGCTGCGGGTTTCGACGGAGCCATAGTTTCGTGGTGGGGCCCTGGCTCCCCCAGCGACAGGGCCCTCAGGGTGCTGATGAGGCTGCTGGAGACCCGTGTAGCGGGGCCGAAGATTGCGGTGATGATCGAGCCCTACCTGGGCAACGACCCCGCCAGCTACACGGAGGAGTGGTGGAGACAGGTGCTAGGCTACCTGGAGCGCAACTACATAGCACCACACAGGGACAAGTACCTCCACCTCCACGGCAAACCCCTGATCCTAGCGTTCAGCCCCGTAGGCGAGGCCTATGACCCCCGCGGAGCATTCGAGAACTACACCATCAGGCTGGTGGGCGGCGCTGACTGGTACCTGTGGCCCCACAACGACACAAGCCTTGCCGGGATCCTCACCATAGCTAGGGACGGGTACGTGGCCCTGACGCCCAGGATAGATACCAGCCACATGGCGAGGGCAGGCGCCCCCAAGGAGAACGTATCGCTGGACCCCGACCTTTCCCAGGGCTGGTACATAAACCAGTGGCTATGGGTCCTGGGGCGCAGGGGCAATATAAGCATAGTCGCTGTATACTCGTGGAACGAGTACCACGAGAGGAGCCAGATAGAGCCCTACAGGGACGGCGAGACCGGCGAGGAGGTTAGACTCCTCTACGACCTTACACGAACCTTCATAGCAGTGCTGAAGCAGGACCACCTACTGATGGTGGAGGCAGGCCGCCCCGACAAGGAGTTGATGGAGCAGTTCCTCGAGGGCCTCATAACCTGCACGGGGCTGCTTAGAGCCACACCCCACACGGACATCACGGAACACAACCGTTCCTACACGGTGAGCGACAATGTTCTGGCCTTCCCGGTGCTATCCGTAGCCTCCCCCAAGCTGGCGGCAATGCTTATCGAGGCCCTGTGGAGGTATGGCAACTATAACAACGGTATCCACCCCATACTGGTCCTCGGAAGCGGGGCCAACTACACCCTAGCCACTACAGATGCATTGGTGGGCAACGAGACCCAGAGATGCGGGATCCTGATTTACGCCACCACAGCCAGGTCGGAACCCTTAGCCTGGCTGGACTATGCTGACAGGGTGGTTTACGCTATACTCAACAAGACCGTTGAGGGCGACCTTAGTGAAGCCTACAGGCTTTTCCGCGAAGCCCTGATAGACCTGTGGGACGGCTACGGCTTCAACGACACTGCCGCCCGGGAGAAGGGCCGCTACGATACCTACAAGCTGGCTTTGGCCATCTACGCCTACAGGATGCTGGGGGCCCTCGACCCCAGCTTCGCCGCCGAGTACAGGGATCTGGCCGAAACCTGGATGAGGATCCTCATGCAGGCTCAGGACGAGCATGGAGGCCTGCGTACAGAGTACTGGGCGGTCAACGGGGACATCGTTTTCGAGGACACCTGCAACGTGGAGACAACGGCTATGGCCTACCTAGCCCTCTACACTAACTACCCGCTTCTCCTAGCATGGTCGTCGCCTGCGGCTGGCAGCTAGAGGTTTATACCGCCTCACCTTCCAGGTTACCGGTGCACCCTATGCCGAACGCCAGCAACACCATACTTGTCACGGGCTTCAGCTACTACAGGAGATACGTGTACAATGTGAGCGGCCAGGTTGCCGAGGATCTTGACGGCGCCAGCATCGGGGGTTTCAGGGTTGTGGGCCTCGTCCTCCCGGTATCGCTTAGGAGGGCTCTACCCATGCTTAGAGGCGCCCTCGAGGAATACAGGCCTGTGGTTGCAGTGTCTACGGGCCTCCACCCAGGCGCCAACGCTGTGCTTCTAGAGCTGGCTGCAGCCAACACAGCCTACTTCTCCACCAGCGATGTGGATGGTTATAGGGCGAAGCTGGATCCCCTGGAGCCCGGAGGCCCTCCCGTGGTCTCCACGGGTTTGCCTGTGAAGATGGTTGTGGAGGAGTGTGCTGAGAGGAGGGGGCTCAGGCTTAAGCCCAGCGTCTCCATAGGGACCTATCTGTGCAACGCCGCGGGGTACACAGTGATGAGCTACGCCGCCAGGGCCGGGGTTCCCGGAGGCTTCCTCCACCTGCCGCCGAGCACGGATATCGCCATGAAGCTGGGCCTCCGCAACATGCTGCCCTACAGCGAGATACTTGAGGCCGTGAGATGTGTGGCCGAGGTGGCGGTCGAGGCCCTCCTGCGAAGCAGTGAATAGGGATAAGCAACCAGTATCCCCTGGGTGTTCTGCTTGGCAGGCAGGGTTCTCAGGCTAGGCATACTCCAGCTAGCCGCCTCGGCTTCGAAGGAGGAGGCTATAGAGGGTCTCCGAGCCTTCTCCCGCAGGATCCGCGAGGCAGACCTCCTAATAATGCCGGAGTACGCTATGGTGGACCCAACCGACATGCCCCCGGAGAAACTCTGGGAGCAGGCCGAGGATCTGGGGGAGCCTGGGCCCTGGCTGAGGGAGGTGGAAAGGCTTGCCAGGGAGCACGGGGCCTGCGTAGTAGCCACCGTGTTTAGGAGGAGCCCCGAGCCTCCGAGAGTGCTGAACACTTCTCTAGTCATGGACAGGGAGGGAAGAGTTCTGGGCAGCTACGACAAGACGCACCTATTCGACGTGCTGGGCTACAGGGAGTCGGCGAAAATCTATCCGGGCTCCAGGCTCTTTACTCCAGTCGAGGCCTGCGGCGCCAGGCTGGGCCTAGCCATATGTTTCGAGGTAAGGTATCCCGAGATATTCAGGGCCCAGGCCCTCCAGGGGGCCGAGCTCGTGGTG
>JALURJ010000343.1 GCA_027016915.1 Desulfurococcales archaeon
CGCTTCCTCGAAGGCCTTGGCCATAGCATTGATAATTATGCCGTTGAAGCAGCCGGGGCAGAATGCCGTGGGGAGGGCCTCCTCTCTCAGATACTTCCTGGCAAAGTGCTTCCCACTAGACACGGCCCAGCACCTCCAATGCAAGCCTCGCTAGCTCGGATGGATAGATGGGCTCTCCTCCTCCAACCTTGTTGTAACCCACGATCCTCACGTCACCGCTGGCTGCCCTCTCCACGTCCAGCACCAATTGGCCCAGGCTGAGCTCGGGCACTATGATGACCTTAGCCGTCTCGGCAAGCCTTCTAATCGGTTTCAGGTCGAGGGGCCAGAGAGTTTTAAGCCTCAGATACCCGGCCCTCACACCTCTGGCCCTCAGGATCTCGACAGCCTTGGCCACGCTCCTGGCGGTTGAGCCGAACGCTACAAAGCCGAGCTCGGCATCGTCCACGTTTTCCTCCTCGTACTCGAACAGCTTGTCGAGGTTGAGCCAAATCTTGTCCCAGAGCCTTTTGACCAGCCGGTAGTGGGTTTCGAAGCTTCTAGTGTCTCTATAGCCGTAGGCGTCGTGTGTTGAGCCTGTTACGAGCACGTAGTAGCCCTCGCCAAGGGGAGGCATGGGCGGAGCCACTCTGGGGTCTGGGGAGTCGAAGGGCGCCTCATCCTTGCCCGTGGGAGCTCTGCGGCTCGGTACACTGATCTCCTCAGGGATCTCGACAACCTCCCTGCCATGACCTATGAACTCGTCCGACAACACTATAACAGGCGTCCTAAGCTCTTCAGCTATGGCAAACGCCCTGACGGTCAGGTCGAAGCATTCCTGGGGCGTGCTTGGAGCAAGGACCGGCACAGCCTGGTCGCCATGTCTACCCCACCTAGCCTGCATGAGATCCCCCTGTGCAGGCTTGGTAGCCTGGCCTGTGGCGGGCCCTGCTCTCATAACGTTGGCCACCACTAGCGGGGTTTCGGTCATAACGGCGTACCCTATGCCCTCCTGCATTAAGCTGAAGCCTGGGCCGCTGGTAGCGGTCATGGCCCTGGCCCCGGCCCAGGAGGCACCTATGATAGCGTTGATGGCCGCTATCTCATCCTCAGCCTGGTAAAAAACTCCTCCACGTCTAGGGAGTTCCTCGGCCATAAGGTGCATGATCTCGCTTGAAGGCGTTATAGGATACCCAGCGTAGAAATTGCATCCGGCAGCCAGGGCCCCCTCAGCTATGGCCTCATTGCCTGTCAGAAGCTTTCTCAAGGCTCACCCCCACACCTAACAATTATGGCAAAGTCGGGGCAGAACTGCTCGCAGAGCCTACAGCCCCTGCAGAGTCCTGCAAGAACCGGGTAATGGTAGCCGCGTTCCCCGGTGTCGCCGCTCATCCTAAGGACACTAAGAGGACATATGTCAACGCAGATGCCGCATCCTTTGCATAAGCCGGTGTCGATGTAGATTGTGCAGTTCATGGACAGTCGCCTCTGAGGACCCGGTGACACTCAGGGTTGGGTGAAGTAAAATTGTTACCGGGTGACCTGCAAACCCTATTTACCTAGAAAAACAAGTTAGGACTGGGTGATCGGGGTTGGATCCCAGGTTCTATGGCGTGATCGTGCCCCTAATAACTCCGTATAAGAAGGACCTATCCATAGACTGGGAAGGGTTGGCATGGCTCGTAGAGAGGCTGTCGGAGCAGGGAGTTCACGGCATCTTTCCGAACTCCACCACAGGCGAGTTTGTGCATCTCACATGGGATGAAGCTGTGAGGGTTGTGGAGAGGGTGAGGGACTCCGCGGGGAAGGGTGTATGGGTTCTCCCCGGGATCACCGCCAATTCCACAGAGCATGCCGTGAGGCTGGGAAGAACGTTTAAGGATATGGGTGTTGACGGCGTTATAGTGGCTCCTCCCTTCTACTTTAAACCTTCGCCTAAAGCTCTGGAGAAGCATTTCTCAACTATAGCTGAAAGGGTGGAGCTGCCAGTCATAATCTATAATATTCCGGCTACCACGGGGATCAATATCCCTGTCAGCCTCTACGCAAACCTGGTAAAGGAGCACAACAATATTGTGGGCACTAAGGTCACGTTGGATAGTCTCTCCTACATTAGAAGACTTGTACAAGAGGTTAAGGCTATTAGACCAGACTTCTCCGTCCTCACAGGCATGAATGACCATCTGCTACCAGTGCTTATGGCTGGGGGCGACGGTGGCATAGTGGCG
>JALURJ010000344.1 GCA_027016915.1 Desulfurococcales archaeon
ACCGCTAAGAGGCTCCTGGGCTCCAGAATACTGGATAGAAGTGGATAGCAACAAGTGTCGGGGTAGGACCACCTCGTCATCCCCCGGCAACCCGGGGACTCGGGGGTAGGGGCTTCCCCATTCCAGACAGTTATATTATGTTTTCCGGGTATTTTTCTTTCCGTCCAAAGCACCGAGCTTCTCAGCCACCATGCGCGCCCTCTCCTGTAGGCACTTCCTCTTACAATTATCCAGACATACGGGGTCGCGGTCCCTGCACTCCTCGGCCATACAGCTTGTTTCACAAGGCTTCTCCCTTAAAGCAATATAGATAAGTCTGCCCTCCATAATGCTTCCCACATCGAGAAGCGTACCTACCCGGGCCTGCTTAAGGGCCGAGGTTAGGGGTGTGGGGTCTTCGAGCCTCCTGTCAACGAAGAATATCGTGAGCCCCGACTCTAAAGCCTCCACAAACCTCTCTACAAGGTCCTTACCCATACATCCTCCCATGTCAGTGACAGGCCAGAACATCTTAAATGCCGCGCTCCACATCATACCGCGGTGCCGTAAGTGAAGCTGGGGTTACCGTTGGCCCTTTACTTTACAGTTGCTATGGCTCTCTTAACGCCCATATATGGTAAGGTGCTTAGAGGGAAGCTGGGCAACGAGTTTTTCTTCCTGGCTTCCTGGTATTCCGGGCCAGCGTTAATGATCTACGCTATGGGAGGCGTGGCCGGGGCAGTGTGCATGCCGGTGCACGCCGTGCTTCTATGGATTGTGCTTAAGTGGAAAAGTAGGGCTTGGCAGGGCTATCCACTGCTACTCTATATTGTACCCATATTTCTGCTACAGGGCTAGGCTTATTTTTTAGCCTGGGCCTTACCAGGGGTGGGGGCCTCAACCACGCTGATCTTTTTGCCGATAAGCCTGCCTATATACGCCTTTGCACGGTCTTGAAGCACGCGGAGGAAGAGCTTCTTGAGGAGATGGTGCTGGGCGATCAGGGTGCCCTGGGGTATGCTTACCTCTATGACGAGTTCTTCATCCATGGCCCTAACTTTGACCTTTACACCCTTAACTCCAAGGCTTTCAGCTATGAACGATATTCTGGACTCCACTGCTTTCACCGTGGCTGCCTCGCTGAGCTTTGTTATCTCCTCCACGGCGCCCACATACTCTGCCCCAAGACTTTCAGCCTCTACCCTATAGAGCGAGAGCACAAGCTCGACGCCGCATTCGGGTAGGGATTCGAGCGCCTTTTTCCCATATATTGTTCTACCCTTAGCCTCCACAGCAGCGGCCACTATAATCCCGTTGAAGGCCAGGAACCTGGCGCCGCATCCACCCGTCTCCACCTTAGCGTAGAGCATGCTGGGCGCAACCCTCACGGATTCGTTACTCAGCACTGTGGTTATGTTATCCGCACTGATTCTCCGCCTCGAATAATACTTAGCGTGAAGCAGGAGGCCTGCCAGCACCACAGGGTTTGTGAGTGAGGTGCTGAGCTCCTCTATCCTCGAGTGTAGGATAACGCCCGTCTCCAGCGATGCTTCCAACCTCCTTACCGGGAGGGCGTGGTGCTTCTCCGTCCTGATGAGTCCTGTCAGGAGGAGAGGGGTTTCGCTGAACTCCGCTAGAACCTCATGGTACATGGCGTCGTCCTCCGAGATGTACTTGATAAGCCTCTCGACAGCATGATCGCCTGACCAGCTTATACCTCTACGCGGGTCCGACACCATTGCCGCTAGAAGGCTCCCATCCCTGAAGACAAGCACATAGCTAATATACCCGACTTTGGGAGAGGAGGCTGCTCCCACGGCCACACCGCTGAACCCAGCTAACTGTACAATGTTGTGGACCACCAGGTACTCCTCTCTCCCCCTTAGCTCCAGAAACTCCGCTTCGCCCAAGGGCCACTCCTAACCTACATAAAATATTGCCGAGCCAAGTTTTAAACCCAGCTACATCATGTGTGGCTGTACTTATCCTGACCAACGCCTTACAGAACGTATGCCTGGAGCTTTACCCAGGGTGTCGCCTCCACTGTGACATGTTTTTTCTCATAGCTGTGCCTCCTGCGCAGCTTCTTGCCCATCGCTGTGAGTGTAACAAGGCTCTTCACCAAAGGTAGCTTCACTTCCGCCACCCTTAGAGGGTGTTTGACCTCACCCTTCTCTATCCTCCACGCCTCCTCAGGCACTATCCTAACAGTGCCCGAGGAGA
>JALURJ010000345.1 GCA_027016915.1 Desulfurococcales archaeon
CCGTTATATTTGGCTTGTGCCTCGATGAAGTCCAATCATTTACACTGTGCTTCTTTATTCTTGATCAAGTTGAATGTACTCATTAGCAGGTATTATTTATGATACTTGGCCAAGTAAATGGCATGCTAACCTTTATAAACTCCGCCCGAGCCTCCCCACGTTATCCGGGATATAATTGCCTGTACATATTGTGGTAGGCGGCTTCTTCGGGGATGAGGGTAAGGGCAAGACTGTCGCCTACCTATCCCTCAGCAGGCGTCCCAGAGCTGTGGCTAGGACTGGAGCTACTAACGCCGGGCACACCATAGTATGGAGGGGCAGAGTCTGGAGGCTCAGAGCAGTCCCGGCGGGATTCGTCTATAGCGATGCACTCCTATACATAGCTAGGGGCGCGCTCGTGGACCTGGAGGTCCTGACTCGTGAGGTCGAGGAGCTGGGGCTGCGCGGCAGGCTTAGAGTCGATTATATGACGGGGATTATAACCGGGGAGCACAGGTCTAGGGAGGAGGCTAGCAGCCACCTCTCCAAGCTGGGCTCCACCAAGACCGGCGTGGGCGCTGCTATGAGCGATAGGGTCCTCAGGAGGCTGAGGCTTGCTAGGGACTACCCGGAGCTAGGGGATATACTAGCGGATACACAGGAGGAGCTCCTGGGGATCCACGAGTCCGGGGGACTGGTGCTAGTCGAGGCCACTCAGGGGTACTGGCTCAGCCTATACCACGGCACGTACCCCTACGTGACCAGCAGGGATACCACAGCCTCGGCTGTGCTCAGCGAGCTCGGCCTCGGGCCTAGGAGTGTCGAGCGAGTGACTGTAGTGCTCAAGTCCTTCGTGACCAGGGTCGGCAAGGGCCCCCTACCAGGGGAGATGCCCCGAGAGGAGGCTGTGAGGAGGGGTCTAATGGAGTATGGCACGGTAACCGGTAGGCCCAGAAGGGTAGCGCCGTTCAACTACGAGCTAGCCAGGAGGGCCGTGAGGGCCAACACCGCTACAGACGTAGCGATAACTAAGCTCGACGCTCTCTACCCCGAGGCTAGGTGTATCAGGGAGTGGGATAGGCTCCCACGCGAGGCCAGGCAGTGGATCGAGGAGGTTGAATCAGAGCTGGGCGTGCCAGTCTCCCTGATAGGCACTGGTGAGGATGTGCTATGCACCGTAGACAAGTCGGGGGACCTAGGCCTGTAGCCGTGCACCCGCCTGGAGGGCTGGGGGTCCGCGCTCTCCCTTCCCGTCGAGGTTAAGGAGCTCATGGGTGGTGGGCTCGGCTTGCCTCTATACGATGTCGCTGTGGTAGGGGCTGGCCCTGCCGGGCTCTTCGCCGCCCTAACCCTCTCCCAGGCCTCTAGGAGGGGGCTGGTTAGGGTCGTATTGATCGATGAGGGGCCTAGGGTATCCATGAGGAGGTGCCCGCTAAAGTCTAGTGGGAGGTGCGCCTCATGCAGGCCCTGCAGGCTACTGCAGGGGATCGGAGGGGCCGGAGCGCTTAGCAGTGGCATAATAAACCTCAGGCCCGACGTCGGCGGGGAGCTCCATAGGCTAACCCGTAGCTGGAGCAGGGCTGAGAGGCTCATAGAACTAGTTGATAGGGTCTTCCTCAGGTTCGGCGCTCCCAGGGATAGGCTATTCGAGCCCGACCCGGACCGTGCTGCCGAGCTGGAGAGGAGGGCCCTGAGGGCTGGGGGTAAGTTCATCCCTCTGAGGCAGAGGCATATAGGAACGGATAATATAGCCGGGATAGTCGAGGGCATGACCAGCTACCTGGAGTCCTCGGGCATCAGGATACTCACGTCGACGAGGGTAGAGGACCTGGAGCCCCACAACGGGCTCTACAGGCTACGCACTAGGAGGGGTATCATAGAGTCTAGGATAGTGCTACTGGCACCGGGGAGGAGTGGTGCGGCCTGGCTCGCAGGGATAGCTAGGAGGCTTGGCTTCGAATACGAGTATGGACCCATCGATGTAGGTGTTAGGGTTGAGGTGCCATACACGGTCATGGAGCCCTTGACTAGCGTGGTGTGGGATCCCAAGATAGTATTCCACACGAAGACATTCGACGACAGGGTCAGGACGTTCTGCACTAACCCCAGGGGGTTCGTGGTCCAGGAGGTATATGGCGATGGTACAGTAGGCGTTAACGGCGAGACCTACGCCAGCGCCAGGAGCAGGAATAC
>JALURJ010000346.1 GCA_027016915.1 Desulfurococcales archaeon
CACCCCGCGACGCCGAGGCAACGCCCAGCACCCCTGCACAGACAACCATTACTCAAGACCCCGTAGCATCCTCCGAGAATGGGATAGAGACAAGCACCAAGACTCCCATAGCGGCGGATACCGGTAGCCTGGAGGGAGGAGCGGCGAGGGGCATAGACAACTCGTCGATCACAGTATACGTTTCGGCTGTAGCCATGGTAGCTATGCTCGTAGCGCTATACCTTGGCAGGCGGTGAGTCACCGTTTTTTATACTCCCTGGCGCCGACGTGTTACCCGGTGCTGCTTGGTGGTCTCCCTGGCGGAGCTCTTGGCGACTGTAGATCTGAGTGGAGAGAGGTTCGTGGTTAGCAGTATTCGTAGGAGGAGGCGGGATCCCTTCAAGGTTCTGGTCGGCATAGTTCTCTCCCAGAATACGAGTGATACCAACGCCATCAGGGCGTTCAGGAGGCTGGCAGAGAGGGTTGGCGTCGACCCGGAGAGGCTGGCGGAGGCACCCTTGGAGATCATAGAGGATGCCATTAGGCCCGCGGGGCTCTACAAGCGGAGGGCCTGGGTCATCAAGAACTTGGCGAGAGTGGTGCTGGAGAGATATGGAGGCGACCTCTGGGCGCTGCTCCGGAAACCCTGGAGGGAGGCGAGGAAAGAGCTACTAGGAATCCCCGGTATCGGCGTTAAGACGGCCGATGTGTTACTGGCCAACTTCGTGCCGGAGGCAGAGGTGCTGGCGGTGGACACTCACATCAACAGGGTGTCGAAGAGGCTCGGCATAGTGGGTCCCAAGGCGGGGTACGATGAGATAAGTTCCAAGCTCATAGAGCTGCTCCGCGGCAAGATCGATCTCCTCGAAGCCCACCTCAAACTCATAGCTGTGGGGAGAAAATACTGCAAGCCCCGCAGACCCAGGTGCTGGAAATGCCCCCTCAGGGAGGTGTGTAGCTATGCCCAGGCCCGTGCTGCTGGTAACGACGCCCCACGGTAAGGAAGAGAGGGCTGGCGAGGAGATTGGGAACACCCTGTTCAGGCTGGACCCCCAAGTAGAGGTGAGACGCACAAGATTTCCCGGGGTCCTATTGGTCTACTCTGAGACTCTCACTCCCGAGAGGGCCTTCAGAGCTCTTACATCACGATTCCTATCCTGGGTGGCCAGGGTTGTTCCAATTCACGCGGTCCTGGAGAGTCCTGGGCTCGACGAGCTGGCAGCAGCCGTGGCGTGGCTTGTAGAGAAAAGCGGCGCCTCCACCTATAGGGTTGACTGCAGTTTTCGGGGGCTTAAGCTCAGTTGCACAGGGTTGAAGAGGAGGATTACGGAGATTCTTAGGGCCAGGTATAGGTTTGAGCCCCGGAACCCCCAAACATGTCTAAGAGTAGAATCCGTTGATCGCCTAGTTGTTGTAGGTATCGTACCGTGCCCCAGGAGATTCTGAGAGCTCTTTTACGATCGTTCCGGGCCAGTAATCTTCCTGGGATCCATAACTTTTAGCTCCGGGATCCTCTCATAGGCCTTGTCTACCGATATGATGACCTTATCATAGGCTAGTGCCGAAGCTGCGTGGAGCGAGTCAAAGTATGAGAGTCCATGCATGGCCCTAAGCCTCGAAGCGGTGAGGAGGATGTTGAGTGTGAGAGGCACCTCGCCAAGGTTCTTCAAGGATCTGAATGCTTCTAGATCCAGTCGCACCTCCTCCTCACTATAACCCCTGGACTTGAGGATCAGTTCATATTCCATATAGGCTGAACATGGTATGGCAGCGTTGCCAAGCTCTCCTCTAACTATCTTGTCGAAAATATTCGAAGCCACGTTATGCAGCCTGTCGACCGAGTTAACAAAGGCTATCATCATGTCAAGCTCCAGTACGGGCACCGGCCTCACCCAGGATCTCCTTGTCAGCTGATTCCTCGACCTTCTCGTAGACCAGCTCCGTGTCCCTATACTTTCCTTTCAGCTGTTTAAATGGGGTCTTGAGAACCCTAATGATTGCTGTTCGTCTTTTTGGGTCAACCTCCCATACTAGTAGGTCCCCTTCCTCCAGGTTTAGAGCCTTTCTAACCTTTGAGGGTATGGTTGTGAGGCCTTTCCTAGAGACCCTGGAGACGGGCATGGTTCTCTAAGTTATCATTGACTATTCTTAGTATAATAAATTTTACTAAGCATTTCTGGTAATTCTAAGA
>JALURJ010000347.1 GCA_027016915.1 Desulfurococcales archaeon
GAAGTGACCAGGAGGCTTTCATCCGCCGAGTCGCCGGGCCCGGAACTCCTGCTTCTGAACGAGGTGACGTTGAAATCCATAGTTTCCAAGCTGGTTAACGAGGGCCTAGCCGAGCCCGTAGTCGTGGGGGGCGAGCTTCGCTGGAGGCTATCCAAAACAAGTTAAGGCTGGTAAGCCGTAAGGGCGGGGTGAGGCTCCCTTGACCTGCATCTCTGAAACCAGGCTCGTCACCCTCCATAGCGTCCAGCCCAGACATACTAACCCGCTAGGCACGCTTCACGGCGGGGTGATGATGGGTTGGATGACGACCACAGCCGCCATGGCAGCATCGAGGTTCTCGAGGGGCCCAGTGGTCCTAGGCACGATTGACGATGTGTTTTTCGTCAATCCCGTGAGGGTCGGGGAACTCGTGGAGATCGAGGCCCAGGTTGTATACCGAGGTACCAGCACTATGGACTTGGTTGTGGATGTCATATCCGAGGACCCGAAGCTGGGGGAGAAGAGGGTTACCACTCATGCCACCATGGCCTATATCGCTGTGGATGACATGCTTCGTCCCCGAAGAATAACGGCCAGCCTCGAGTCCTGTACGGCCGAGGAGGACCAGCTCTACAGGGAGGCCGGAGAAAGATACGCTGGGAGGAAAAGACTGCTTAAGGGCCTAAAGCCTGAACCACCCATGCGCCTCAAGGGGCTGCCCACGATCACCACCTATAGGTTGGTTCATCCCGACGACGCCTACTTTGGAAACTGGATGTCCGCTGCGAGCCTCCTGAAAACCATGGATGATGTGGGAGGCATGCTAGCCCTAACATATGCTAGGGGCGTGGTGGTGACAGGGGCTGTTGACAGGATAGTGTTCCACGAACCCATATATGTTGGAGAGATCCTGAAGCTTGAAGCCGCTGTATCCTATGTTGGGAGGACGAGCATCGAGGTGTCCATAAGCGTTGAGGCCTCTAACCCAGCCCGCGGAGCAGCGCGGACCACCTGCACCTCATACTTCACCTTCATACACCTAGGGGGCGATGGCAGGCCCAGACCGGTGCCCAGCTTCAAGCCCAAAACGCCTAGAGATTTAGAGGAGTGGAGGAGAGCTGAGGAGAGGAGGAGGGCGAGGCTAGAGAGGCTGAAAAGGTTCCGCGAACGTATCCTGAGCCGCGGCTACAAGTTGTGACCAGGGGGTGGGCCTTGCCGACACGTATAAATCTCGAGACCGTGGGTGCCGTTCCCCAACAGTTCGCCGAAAAGGTCGAGTTAACACTCTCCGAGTTCTACTCCTCCATTTCTTCAGCCAAGCCGCCCAGCATAGTTGATGTCTATATTTACAACTCGAGGGACCGGATGCTGGCAGCCTTGGAGCGTGAGGCGATCCGTGTGGGTGTAGCCGTTATAGCCGATTATGTGGTGATGCATGAGGCCTGGAGGGGGTGGCCACGGATACATATCGACTATGGGCGCTGCTCCCTTCTCCCATGGAACATGGTGAGAGCCCTACTATTACACGAAGCCGGTCACAGCGTGCTTCACGGCAACCTCCTAGCCTACGTAGTTTCGCTTCCCAGGACAGAATGGCCAGCAGGCAGCATAGTCGAGGCAGCGTATGTGGCATCCACAGCCGTCAAGGATCTAGAAGTGGCCCGTCTACTCCTGGCCAATGGATTCCTCGAAGAGCTGGAGAATTATGCCAAGTATGTCTCTGGGAGCCTGGCAGAGCTTGACTGCAGGGATCCTTTAGGGCTCCTAGAACTGGCCAAGCTCCTAGCACCCTACGCGGTTCTGGAGAGGCTTCCACCAGACAACGTACTCCGAGGAGAATGTAGAGCCTATGCTGATGTAGTGTTAAAGGCGTTGATAGAGGCTGGGCGTCCAAAGGACCTAGATAGTGCCGTAGCAACACTTCTACGCCTGATAGCCTCTTTAGCTGCCAGCAACAAGATATATCGCAGCGAATGAGCTATTTGTGACGCCGTGGGGTTAGGCGTGAAGTGCAGCACGGTGCGGCTGGTGGTATTTGACGTAGATGGTGTTTTGGTGCCAATCCATAGTAGCTGGGGCTACCTTCACGAGCACTACGGCTCGGTAGAGGAGGCTAAAAGAAACATGGAGCTCTACATGAAGGGGGTCATAAACTACTATGAGT
>JALURJ010000348.1 GCA_027016915.1 Desulfurococcales archaeon
TTCGGTGGAAGGGCAGCACTACACCATCAGAGCGGTTCTAGACTCCACCCCTGAAAGGATCGCCGTACTCGTACCCTCCAACACCATAATCGCTATCGCCAACGGCAAGCCTGTATCCCTGGTGGACTCCGGGTCGTGGAAGCAAGTGGTGCTAAACGGCCCCCTCCAGGGAGAGCTGACTGTGGAAGCATACCTGTACGGCTAGAAATAGTTTCGACGACCCCTCCCAGCCTTTTATACAAAACCCGGACCTGCGGGGAGGGGAATGGTAGACCTACTAACGTTCATACAAGAGATGACCACAAGGATTGTGGCCATAGCCTGGGCCCTCTTCCTCCTCTCCTGGAGCGTAGGCTGGCTGCTGAAAGGGGTGCCGGTGCCTTTTCCAAAGCTTAAGAGAACCGGCCAGGACCTCATAGAGGATGCTGTGTGGGCGGCTTTCTGGCTGGCCGTGGGGGGAACGATCTTCGCCCTTATCTCCTACCTGGTCTCCAGCATATCTCTCCCCATGCCGGCGCCGCCCACCCCCTAGGCTGGGGGTGTATCCGGGTTGGAGTACTGGCTTCTCCTCCTAGCCTTCTACCTTTCAGTGCTAACCTACTACCTGGGGACGCTCATCTACTCGCTGCCTATACCGTGGCGGGGCCTGAAGAGGTGGGGCCCGGTACTGATCTACGATGGGGCCGCCTCGGCACTCCTGGTTTTCTCTTTCACCCTGATAGTGCTGGGGGTCGAGCGCTTCTACTCCATCCTGGGCGGCAGCTGGGAGCACTTCTACTCCTGGGTCGAGGTGAGGATAGCCACACTTATATCCTACCAGATGCTGATCTCCATGATTTCCTCCGTGGCTTCCGGACTGCCGGGCTTCGCCTCGATTTGGTGGGCGCTTAACCCTCTCCTAAGCCTCATATCCTACGCCATAGTGGCGCTGACCACCACGCTAAGCCTAGGCCTCGTGGTGCAGAGGTACTATGTTAGGCTACTAGCCCTTGGCGTGGCGTTCTACGCTGTACCGTTCAGAATGGCCAGGAGCGCCGGTGCAGGGCTCATGGCCTTCTCCATAGTGTTCTACCTGGGCCTCCCCCTAATGCCCCTCTTCGTCGACACCATCGGGCAGCCCGTTCAGGCACAGCCGGGCACCAGCAAGGCGGCATCCCTCGGCATAGCGTTTGTGGAGGGCGCCGTCAAGGCTGCGGATGGCACACCCGTGGCCTACGCCCAGCTTCACTTCTACCTGGAGGGCGCCGAGGTAGCGGCATATCCTACCGACGGCTCGGGGCGGTTCGATGCAGGAGCACCAGATAAAGGGCTGCCTTCAAAGAAGCCGTTTAGCGTGAAGCTGGAATACCCCGCGGCGGAGGTTTGGCTCTCCCCCAACCCCGTGGATCCCTCCAGGGACTACGAATCCAGCTCAGCGCCCAACGCCAACTACCACCTCGACTTAACGGCTCGAGGAATGCTGTCCTGCCCGAAGCCCTTAGCCTCGATCATTTACTCGGCACCCTACATACTTGTCAACTCGAGCCTCGTAGACACGGCAGAGGGTGCCAATGTTACGCTAACTATAGAGGCCCTAGAGGCTGGGACGCTAGTTATACTGACCCCGTCTTGGCTTCAGGTGGAAGTTGAGGTGGACGGCAACCCCCTAGACCAGGCTGGCACAGTGTGGAGCTGGAGGGGCGTGAGGGGGACAAGGCTCTCAGCCCACCTAGACCCGGGAACCCGCAAGATAACAGCCAGGTATAGGGTTTCAGGGGAGGAAATGGTGCCGAATCTGCAAACCCGCCCCTACATGGAGGGACTCACAGGGGCAAGCGGCCTCTCGGAGATAGTCGAAACCGTGGCGAGGCTCGTCTTCACGTGGATCGTTCTCCCCTCAACCTACCTCTTCGTTCTAACACTTGTAACCTACTCGTTGGCCTCAACCCTCGGCGGCAGGGGGCGGATACCCATACCCTGGGTGGGGTGAAACTATGAGGCCCTACTTCGTGGAGCTGCTGGCCCTCATATTCATCCCGGCCTACATAGCCATCAGGGGTAAACCCAGCCTCGCGGAGGCCCTGCTGATAATCCTCACCCTCGCCACAGTGCTGGCTGCTAGGCTGGCGCTCCGCGGATGGGGTGGGAGGGTATGGAAA
>JALURJ010000349.1 GCA_027016915.1 Desulfurococcales archaeon
CATCCTCGTTGTAGATGGCTATCCTGTACCGAATATGCCTCCGCCCCAGCTCCAGGTCCACAAGCTCCAGCCTGGCGGTTTGGTTGAAGCGGAGCGGCCACCTATACCTGCAGGAAGCATGAACCCTCGGAAGCCACACGCCTAGATGCCTGAAGCTGCCGAAGGGTAAGCCTATAGCGTTGAGGAACTCCTCCTCCAACCTCTCACAGTACCTGAAGTAGTTCGAGAAGTGCACAACCCCCGCAGCGTCCGTGTCAACCCATGGAACCCTTATCCGCGTGGTGAACAACGGCAAGGCCACGGCCCCCTACAGCTCGCGGAGACCCTTCTCGATCAGGGCCTCGAGGACCGTGTAGGGATCGTCCGTCTCGCTGAGGATCCTGGAGACCTCGTCTTTGTGGCTTTCAATGATCCTCTCCACCTTCTCCTCCACCATTCGGAGAGCGAAGAGCCTTGCCAGCATGAGCCTCCTGGACTCCACCTTCTCCTCGAACCTGCCGGTCCTCACCAGGTGCTCCAAATGCTTCTCAATGATCTTTGCCAGCTCCTCGACCCCGGTCCCCATTATAGCGGAGGTCTTCACCACGAGGGGCCTCCACTTCTCGCCGCTACCTATCTCCCCAGCCTCGAGGGCGAAGTTTATGAACTCGAGCAGCTGGTCTGCTTCGGGCTTGTCGCTCTTATTAACTACATATATGTCGCCTATCTCCATCACGCCCGCCTTCAGGGCCTGGATGTCGTCGCCAGCGCCAGGCATAGTGACGACGACTATCGTGTGGGCGGCGTGCATTATATCGACCTCCGCTTGCCCCACCCCAACCGTCTCTACTATCACCTTGTCGTAGCCTGCAGCGTCTAGTGCCTCGATCATGGCCAGGGCGGCCAGTGAGAGTCCCCCTCTAAACCCCTTCGATGCTATGCTTCTGATGAAGACGTTTGGGTCGGTGGCGTGGCGCTGCATCCTGAGCCTGTCAGCCATCAGCGAGCCGCGGGAAAGCGGGCTTGTAGGGTCCACTGCCAGCACTCCTACCTTGAGGCCCCAGCTCCTGTAGACCGAGATCAGTTTCGATATTAGGGTGCTTTTACCCGAGCCGGGTATGCCTGTTATGCCGACCACGTGGGCCTTGCCGCTCCTTCTGACAAGGGTTCTAAGTACTATGCCTGACTCCCTGCTGGGCCGCTCCAGCACCGTGAGAAGCCTGCCTAGGGCGGCCCGGTCACCCTCCATGGCCCGTTCCAAGAGGCTGTTGAGGTAGGCCTCTCTAGACTTGCTGCTCTGCACGCCTCTTCTCCTCTGCTAGTCTCCTGACAACCTCTATGATATCCTTTAGCGACGACCCTGGCAGGAAGACCTCACGAACACCCATACGTTTAAGCTTTGGGACGTCGGGTATCGGTATGGTCCCGCCCACCACTACTGGAACGTTGAGACCTCTCTCCCTCATCAACCTCATCAGCCTCGACACGTGGTGGATATGGGCACCGCTCAGAATGCTCACCCCTATGACATCGACGTCCTCCTGGATGGCCGCCTCAACAACCTGCTCGGGGGTCTGTCTTATCCCAGTATAGATCACGTCGAACCCTGCGTCCTTCAACGCCCTGGCCACAACCTTGGCTCCCCTGTCGTGGCCGTCGAGGCCGAGCTTCGAGACAAGCACCTTGTAGCTAGTCATGCTCCCACCCCTAACCTAGATTAGTGGAGGCTCGACCCATTCGCCGTAAACCTCCTTCAAGGTACCCATTATCTCTCCAAGGGTGGCGTAGGCCTTGACCGCTGCGAGCACGTAGGGCATGATGTTCTCACCCCTCTCAGCAGCCCTCCTCAGCTCCCGGAGAGTTCTCTCCACCCTCGCCTTATCCCTCATCTCCTTTATCTTCCTGAGCCTCTCCTTCTGCCTGGCCTCTATCTCCTCCTGGTCTATCTCGAGGAGGGGCACGTTGCGTATCTCCTCCTCGACCTCGTCGACGAATATGTTGACGCCCACTATGAAGCGCTTACCCTCCTCAACCTCGCGTTGGAACCTGTAGCTGGTCTCCGTGATCTCCCTCTGCGGGTACCCCTTCTTCACAGCCTCGATCATCCCACCCATCCTCTCTATCCTCTCAATATACCTCCAGGCTCTCTCCTCCATCT
>JALURJ010000350.1 GCA_027016915.1 Desulfurococcales archaeon
TGCTAGGAGGGTGTAGGGGAATTATAATTATACGTTATAATTGGCGTATCATATGTTATTACGCCGGGCGTACCGGTAGTTGTGGGAATAGATGCTTATAAAACAGTAAATAACACAAGAAAAGAGATATGGAAACTTATATATTCACCCATGCTTTGTAAGACCACGACATAAAGAGTTCCGAGAGGAGCCGGGATGAAGGAGGACCCCATGATAAACAGGCTTGCCAACGCCCTTCTAAGCGTGGAGGAGGAGGCGCTGAAGATAGCCAACCCCAGCGAGGCTGAGATGGCCCAGGTTATGAGGGTTGCCGAGAGCCTGGCAGAGGATCTCAGGGCCTATGTGAAGGAGGTTCTCAGCAGGATTGAGGTTGAAGTCAACAAGCAGCTCGAGGAGGAGCTCAAGAGGCTGAAGGACGAGTATGAGGAGAGGACCAAGGAGGAGCTGGCGAGGCTCGAGGAGGAGGCCCAGAGAAACCTTGAAAAAGCCGTGGCCACAGTGTTGGAGATGGTCAAGGGTGCCGCTAAGTGAAGGCGCAGGTCTATGCACATGTTGCTCCAAGGATCCACGCGCTTAGGGGCAGACTGGTTAAACCAGATTTTCTACGATCCCTCATAGAGCTGCCAAGCTGGGCCGACTTCCTGAGGGTGGTGCGGGACACGAGGTTCGGTAAATTCGTGCACGAGGGCACGAAGCCCGTGGAGCTTGAGAAGGCGATATACAGGACCTTCCTGGAAGACGTTAAGATGCTTCTAAGAATAGCACCTGAGGAGGCTAAACCCATCGCCGAGTACTATAGGTATCTTGTCCTAAAGGACGACCTCACAACCATGGCGATCAAGCTGCAGGAGGGTGAGCAGATAAGGAGGGAGGACCTAATAGTTGTAGACGACCCGCTGATATCGAGGCTCTACGAGGAACTCTCGGTTGCACCCTCCATGCAGAGGTTCCTAGAGATACTGAGGACCGAGCCCATATACAAGGCGGTCGACGTTGCCCTGAAGATCTACCAGGAAACGGGGGAGTCAAGCCTCTTCATCTCGTCGATAAGCCTGGAGCTCCTACGGGCGGTTAACAAGGCTGTAGATAGGCTCGACTCCGAGGGGCGTAGATACTGTCGTAAGGTACTCTGTTTCAGGAACGACTACGCGGTTGCCTCCTTCATAATAAATGCGCACCTAGCCGGCGTGGGCCGCGAGAAGATCGCCTCGGTCGTCGACCCCCACCTACCGTGCTACATCGACGCCTCCACGGTGGGCAGCATGGTCGAGGTCGAGTCGGCCGAGCACGCGGTCTCCCTGCTGAAGCAGACCAGGTATTCGCAGGCGGTGTCAGAGGACGTGTTCGAAAGCCTGGACAGGTTCAGGCAGATGGTGAGGGGGCTGGCGTGGAGCGCCGCTAACACCGTGATCAACGGTAGCCCGTTCCATGCTGGCTACATACTTGCCGGGCTTGAGGCCAGCCTCATCGAGGCCGAAGATATGATCTCCGTGGCCACGGGTAAGTACCTGGGCCTCGACAAGAACGAGATACTGAGAACCGTTGCTATAGTCTAGTTTTGCAAATATAAATAGGTGGAGGGGTTTTAGCCCCCAATCGTTATTGGTATCCACATCCTCGAAGGCTCGTACCTCACGCCTGTTCCATGGTAGAATTTGCTGAACCACTCGTAGAAGTGTAGCCTCAGCGTGTGGGCGAACACTATGATGCCCTCAAGCCCTGTGACCAGCAGGTTGCCGAAGATGTAGATGATCACGGCGCCTATCAGGGACACCATGGTACCCTTATACACCAGCAGGGCTAGTATGGTGAAGCCGAACATTATGCCGCTGTGCGCCAGCGCCAGCCCCATTATCCTGAGGAACGACACGGTGTTGCTTATGACGATCAGTATGGTGTCGAAGACCTCCATGAACGCTGTGCCGAGGCTGCCCTTCAGGCCCTCGGCCCCCTCCTTGAGCAGCGCGTGGACAGGCTCTGCCAGCATGAGCATCAGCAGTGAGGCTAGGAAGCCGTAGCGCACCACCATGCCCAGCGTGTTGGGCTCGCCGAGCCCCGTTGCCGCCGAGAGGTAGGAGCCAGCCTCCTCCACGCTGCCCGCTACCAGGAAGGGTAGGCCTGCAAACGTGAATA
>JALURJ010000351.1 GCA_027016915.1 Desulfurococcales archaeon
GGTCGGGGGTGCCGCTGGTGCCGCAATCTTTCTACATAGCCCTGGCAGTTTCGCTGGGCCTATACATGGCCTCCTACCTAGTATACGCTAGGCTTATTGAGCACTAGGTGACAAATCGTGAGGGAGGCTTTCAGGCTCCTCAATGTTTGGAAAAGGTATGGAAAAACGATAGCGTTGGCCGACGCCTCCGTGACGTTCGGCGATGGTTTAAACGTTATAGTTGGGCCGAACGGTAGTGGGAAGACTACGATGTTAAAGCTAATACTGGGGCTTGTTAGGCCTGATTCGGGCGAGGTTTTAAGCCTAGGCTATGAGCCTTTCAGGGATAGGGATAGGTTGCTTAGACTCGTGGGCGTCGCCATGGAGGAGATGAGCCTCCCCTGGTGGACTAGCGGCTTGGAGCTCTTGAAAATGTTTTCCAGCACACGAGCGTTGGAGTGGAGCATTGTTAAGGAGTTGGCGGAGGAATTGGGGGTTTCAACCTATTGGCACCGAAGCATAAGGGGGTATAGTATGGGCATGAAGAAGAGGCTAGCACTGCTGCTGGGATTTGCAACGGCCAATGAAGCCCTCATACTGGATGAACCCTTCACGCAGCTTGACTCAGCCTCGAGGAGGGTGGTTGACGAGCTTATTCTCAGGTTCTCCAGGGAGATGCCCGTTGTCATCTCGACGCACGTCATGTCAAAGTCGGCCTTATACGCTGACCTCGTCGCTGTACTCTCCACAGGAAGAGTGGTTAACGTTGCGGTTAGAAACAACGTTGGACTCAGAGATTTTATGTGTAAGAGGCGGGGAGATGCCATGCAGCTACTAGCGAAACTGGCCAGTCTAGGCCCAATAAAACACCTCGAGCTGAGCTCTGAGGAGGTCTTTGTTTCCTACGAGAAAGACGTCACAGATTTAGGTTCTTTAGAAGAGCTTGAATGCAAACCCTCCCTATTCAGAGCTCTCAAATACGAGGAATACTTTGAGAAGGCGGACTATGAGAAGAGCTGAGCTGCCAGCATGTATTTTACTAGTGGATCCACTCCTCGCCTCTCCAGCCCATATCCCTACATGTTGGGATGAGGTCTTACAACTTCAACAGAACGGCTTTGACTTCCCTAACGCCTCTCACTGCTGTGTCCGTTGTTATTATCTTGGCCCCTCTCTGCTTGGCTAGAGCGATCAGGTAGCAGTCTGCTAGGGACAACACCTTGTGGTGTTTAAACTTAAGTCTGGCTGCCTCCAGCGTCAGCTCTTCGCTGACCTCCACGATTTTTATTGGGCTGCTTCTTATCAGACTATGCTTTACTAATGCTGCCTCCCACCCGAAAACTCTCGCATAGTTATACAAGAACTCTGCCACATTGACCTCACACATATATGCCTCGGCAACTCCTCTATAGATGTCGTCTATATACTTCTTAGCGTCCTTCCTACCAGCAAAGTAAAGCACCAGGACACCTGCATCAAGAACGTATTTCCTCTTCAACCTCGGCCCTCCTAGCGGCTTCTATCAGTCTAGCGACTTCTAGTGCCTTGTCGCCATCCACGCCAAAAGCGTCTCGGAGGCTCTTCGGCACAGCTAGCCTTATGCCCTCATCATCCACAACAAGTTCTAGATAGGAACCCTCAAAGATATTGAACCTCCGCCTAACCTCGGCTGGTATAACTATTAGCCCCTTCTTATGCACCTTTACCCTATATCGTTTAGCCAAGGCTCAATACCAGTCAAACGTTAAACCATGCATCAAATAAGTTTAACGTTAAACCCATTCGATCTCGTCTGGTGCAGTTCAGGTTAGAGCTTTCAGGGCTTCTGGGAGCCGCTCTATGCTTCTCACAACTAGGTCAGCTAGCCTGCTGGGGACGGAGTTCTTCCTCAACACCTGAATGGCCCTTAGCCCGGCGTTCTTCGCTCCGAAGACATCCTCGTAGGGGCTGTCCCCCACGTGGACGGCTTCCCCCGGCCCTGTTCCTAGGAGGTGGAGGGTGTAGTGGAAAATCCTGTGGTCAGGCTTCCTCACACCAACAAGCCTGCTGGTGACGACAGCGTCGAAGAAGTCGAGCAACCCCTCCCTTTCCAGGGCCCTCACCACCGCCCTATGGCTCGAAGCGTTGGAGACCACTGCCAGCCTGTAACCC
>JALURJ010000352.1 GCA_027016915.1 Desulfurococcales archaeon
GGTATAGGGAGTCCGGCCAGGGCATGGACGCAACGCTTGTCATAGCGGAGGAGGTTAAGGCGTACACGCTATCAGACATCTCCACCTTCCTGAAGCTCAAAAAGGAGGGGAGACTGCCCAGCCTGAAGATACTGTATGAGGGCGGGGATGAGCTCCTCAACATATACTCGGCCTACATAGTCTCCTCATGCAGTGGAAGGGAGGAGGAGTACGCTTTAAAGTTTCTAGAGTACCTGTCCGGAGAGGCCCAGGACGTTATAGGGGCCTACGGTGTTGACGAGTTCGGGACTCCTCTCTTCAACCCCGCGAGGGGTAACCTGGAGTGGCTGGAGTCTAAATGGCAGAGCCTCTCCGAAGGGTGATGCTTGGACATGGTTAACCTTGCTGAGGTTGCAGAGATAACGTTGAGGAGTCTCGCCGTCTCAGGCTTGGCCACTGCAATGGCGGCGTGTTGGAGCATTCCAGCCTCCTACCTACTCTCCACGCCCTCCAGGGCTTCAAGGACTCTGTCCTCGATATTTGAGGCGCTGGTGGGGATCCCAACGGTGCTGGTGGGGCTACTCCTATACATGATGCTCAGTAGCAGGGGTCCTCTGGGCTTCCTAGGCCTGCTCTACACGCCCCAGGCAATAGCCGTGGGAGAGGCCATACTCATAACGCCCCTCACAATATCTACAAGCTACAGGGTGATCAAGGCGTCGAGGGATAGGTTTGGGGAGCTCGCGCTAGCTCTCGGAGCCTCAGAGGCTCAGGCTATGAGGCTGGTCCTCGCTGAGGCCGCGCCCGGCATAGTAGCCTCGATAGTAATGTCGTTCTCCCGGGCAGTGGGAGAGCTCGGGGTAGCGCTGATGGTGGGGGGGAACATTAGAGGGTACACCCGCGTAATAACAACTTCCATAGCCTTGGAGGTTGCAAGGGGAGAGTACGAGATGGCGGTGAGCCTAGGGATGATACTGGTGTCGATAATGCTCCTAATATCGTTTCTCGTGAGGCTGTTTAGGAGGGTGGGAGAGTGAGGGTCTCACTGGTGAACGTGTGGTACAGCTACGGGTCTGGAGGGTGGGCGTTGAGGGGGGTGACCCTAGAGTTTGAGTCGAGGAGGGCTCTGGCGGTCGTGGGGCCCAACGGCTCTGGGAAGACCACCATGCTGAAGGTCTCATCACTCCTCTACAGGCCCGTGAGGGGCGAGGTTAGGGTTGACGGGAGGCCTGGATGGGTCGGTGGGAGGAGGACTGATGCCAGGAGAAGGCTCGTATACGTTCATGAGGCTCCTATACTGGTGCGTGGTACAGCCCTCTATAACGTCGCCTACGGCCTCGTGTTGAGAGGAGTACCCGCTGGGGAGGCGGAGGAGGAGGCTGCGAAGGTCATGGAGATCCTTGGGATAGAGAGGCTCGCCAGTAAGGACAGGAGGGAGCTGTCCTCTGGAGAGGCGCAGCTAGTCTGTATTGCCAGGGCTATAGCGTTAAGGCCGGAGATACTCTTCCTCGACGAGCCAACGGCACACCTGGACGTTGAAAAGAGGGTTGTTGTGAGGGATGCGCTGAGGGAGCTTGTCAGCGGCGGGATGGGCTGCGTGATCGCAACCCACGACTACCTCTTCGCGTCCTCAGCGGCAGACTCTTATGTACTGCTGGATGGGGGTAGGCTTGTAGAGCGGGGGGACTCGGAGGATCTTCTCGAGAGGCTTACGGGGAGCAGGAGGAGTCCTTGATGTACTTCTCGAACCATCCTACTATGTGTTTGAGCCTCTCCACCCTATGCTTGGGCTTGCCGCTCCTGCTTAGGTCGTGGTTTTCCTTCGGGAACAGCACTAGCCTCGTCTCCACCCCTAACACCTTGAGCGCCGTGAACATTTGGATCGCCTGGTCTAGCCAGCACCTGTAATCTTCGGTGGCGTGTATTATTAGGAGCGGGGTCTTCACGTTTGCAACGTGCTTCAACGGGCTCTTCTCCCAGTAGGTTTCATGGTCCTCCCAGGGGGTCTTCCCCCTGCCTATCATCTCCACGTTGAAGTAGAAGCCGATGTCGGTTGTACCGTACTTGCTTATCCAGTTACATATGGACCTCTGGGTTACGGCCGCCTTGAACCTGTCCGTGTGGCCCACTATCCAGTTCACC